>JAJQEL010000113.1 GCA_021201655.1 Erysipelotrichaceae bacterium
TCCTTAGTGAACTTTTAATTATTTATTTTGTTCACTTTAGAGAATCATATCATATGATAGTGCTTATGTTGATGCTGTTATTACTATTTTTATGATTTTGTTTGGTATCAATTTTAATCTATATTATTTTGTGGTCATAGGTAAAGTATCACAACTTTTTAGAAGTGAAGAGTTACGTTGCTATTTAGCTATTATTGCTTCAGCTGCTATCATGATTACTATTAATATTGCTCATCTTTATTCTTCTATTTTTGAAGCTTTTAGATATGCGATATTTATGGTTGGTTCGATTATTACTACGACAGGTTTTGTAACGGCTGATTATGGCGAATGGCCAATGTTTTCACAAATCATTCTTATTCTATTGATGTTTATTGGAGCATGTGCAGGTTCAACTGGTGGTGGTATGAAAGTATCTAGAATCATGATTTATGCAAAAACATGTTTTTCTGAATTTAAACGTATGATTCATCCACATAGCGTTGTATCTGTTGAATTTGAAGGTAGTCATATAAGTGATAGTAGTTTACGAAATGTGTTTGTTTATTTAGCTGTTTATTTCTTTATATTATTTATTTCTATATTATTGATATCATTGAACAATTTTGATTTTGCGACGACTTTTAGTTCGGTAGTTACGTGTATGAATAATATTGGGCCAGGACTTAGTATATGTGGTCCAGTAGGTAATTTTTCTACATTTAGTGATTTTTCAAAACTTGTTTTATGTTTTGATATGTTAGCAGGACGTTTGGAATTATTTCCATTGTTGATGCTATTTTCAAGAAATCTTTGGAAAAAGTAGAAGTTCTTTAATAAGAACTTCTTTTTAGTTTGCTTTCATCATAAATCTATGATAGAATGGGCGCATATTAACGAAAGGAAACAAGTATGAGTAAAGTTACAAAATTAGGAAAATATAAAGGTATTGAAGTTACAGTTGCTAAAACAGTAGCAACAACAGAAGAAGTCAATCAGGAAATTGAAAAATTATTATCACAAAATCCATTATTGTTAGATAAAGATGGTGTTGTCGAAAATGGTGATGTAACACTTATTGATTTTGAGGGATTAAAAGATGGTATTGCTTTTGATGGAGGAACAGCAAAAGGATATACTTTAGAGATTGGGTCTCATGCTTTTATTGAGGGCTTTGAAGAAAAGATGATAGGTATGAAAGTAGGGGAAACAAGAGATTTGGACTTGACATTTCCTGCCAATTATCAGGCCTCTGATTTAGCGGGTCAGGATGTTATTTTTAAAGTAACAGTTCATAAAATCCAAACAAAACAAGATGCTTCTTTAAATGATGAGTTTGTTCAATCATTAAGTATTCAAGATGTAAGTAACGTTGAGCAATTCAAGCAATATATGAAAGCATATGTACAATCAAAACATGATGATCAATATCGTACTAATGTGGAAAATGCTTTATTTCAAGAATTATTAAATGATTGCGAAGTAGAAATCGAAGATCAGGACATCGAATTAGCGATGCAGGAACAGCTTGATCAAATTTCCTATGATTTATCAAGACAGGGTATGACTCTTGATGCTTATTTACAAATGATGGGTGCTAGTGTTGATATGTTAAAGGAACAATTAAAGCCTTCTTCTCAACAACAAGCAAAATTCGAAGCTATTATTGATGCAATCATTATTGTCGAAGCTATTAGTACAACTGATGAAGAAATTGACGAACAATTCGATATGATGGCAAAACAAAATAATGTTTCTGTAGAACAAGTGGAAGCGCAAGTTTCTAGAGAAGGCTTTAGACATGATTTTAATCGTGTAAAATCTAGTCAATTAGTCATTCAAAGTGCCATTATTCATAACTAAAAATATCTTCCTTAAGGAAGATATTTTTTTAATCTGTTTTTTGATGCTTCTTTTAAAATGATATCAGGTTCACTTAAATATTGAGCTAATACGTCAGCATCTTTAAGTAATTCATCATAAATGTCATGAATTTTATCTTTATCGCTATGATGTTTAATAGCACTAATGATAATATCTTTTTCTTCGTCATTATAATCGTCTAAGTATTTTTGAATCATTTCGCTGCTTCTAGCAGCGTGATTAAACGTAGAATAATTTACAAACTGGGCTATATCATGAAACAACCCTATGACGCCTGCTAACTCAATATCTAAATTATTTTCTAATGCTAATTTTTGACATAAGCTGCACACTGTTAAACTATGATAATAAGCACGCTGTTTATATATACCATGACAATGTTCTTCAATTTGATTATAAAAAATATTCTTTATATTTTCATATCTGTTCATCTTCTTAACCCCTTTGGATATAAATTTTTAGCTTGTCCATTACTTTCTTTATAGAAAGATAAAGGATATTCATCCACAAATAATACACCATAACTTTTTTGATTCGTTCCATCGATACTTTCACCATGAATATATTGCTTAATTTTTGTATCGTTTTCCTGGTAAGTGTAACTTTGTTTCACATCTTGTTTATGTAATGTTAGAGCTAAAGCTAAGCTAGGCTCAAAACGATTCTTTTTACACTCTCCTAAATATAAACCATTTCTTAGTATTCTTATACCTTTAAGTTGCGGAAATTGTGGTTGAATACTATAGATATGATTATTATTATCATAGAGATATGATGGATAATCAATATTAAGATATTGTTTATAGAAATCTTGTATAAGCTTTAAATTGTTTTTTGAAATAGATGCTTTTAAAGATTTGTATTTATTTTTTGCAGATATACCTTTTTTTGTATTAAAGCAATAAATTGTCCTTCACCTTGATACTTATGAGGATATAAACGAATGGCTTCGTTCATATTTACACCAGGACACATACCATGGCTTTTATTGAGAGGCAATAATGTACAATCATAATTATCTAATAGATAATGAATTTGATCTTCATTTTCAATAATATTATAAGTACATGTGGAATAAATAAGTTTACCTCCAGGTTTCAATAATTTCATAGCAGTATCAATTAATCCTCTTTGGACATAAGCACAATCATTCACTTTTTGTCTTGACCATTGTTTAATCGCTTCATTATTCTTTCTAAACATACCTTCTCCACTACATGGTGCATCTAAAATAATTTTATCAAAAAATTCAGGTAGTATCTTAACAAAATCTTTAGGATCATTATTGGTAACAATGGTATTTTGTAAGGAAAATCGTTCAACATTTTCACTTAATATTCTTGATCGTAAAGGGACAATATCATTGGCAATCATTAATCCATCATTAGATAAATGACTCGCTGTATAGCATGTTTTCCCTCCAGGAGCACCACACATATCTAATATATAATCATCTTCTTTGATATCTAATAAGTGGGCAACTAATAAAGCACTTGGTTCTTGTATATAATATAAACCACAAGAAAAATAAGGAGATTTTCCAAGCTCATATTTATCATAATCATAGTAATAAGCTTCATCAACAATAGGGTGGGACCTTAGATATTGATGATTTAAGTGGGCGGGTATATTTTCTTTTAAAGGATTTAAATATATTGCTTTTAATGGTTTATCTTCCATTGCTTTCATGAATGCTTCATATTCATTTCCTAATAATTCTTTCATTTGTTGTTTAAACTCTTCATGCATTTTATTCACCAAATGTATTATACGAAAAATAAAAGTATCTGTAAATGTGAATTTATGATAGAATAATCATTGGTGATGAAAATGAATAGATGCTCATGGGCAAAGAGTGATTTGATGATAGCTTATCATGATCATGAATGGGGAGTGCCATTGCATGATGAGAAAGCTTTGTTTGAATTATTGATTTTAGAAGGCTTACAGGCAGGATTAAGTTGGGAGATAGTATTAAAGAAAAGAGAGTTATATAGAGAAGCAGTGGATAATTTTGATTATCAAAAGATTTCAATGTATGATGAAAATAAATATGATGAACTTATGAATACATCAGGTCTTATTAAAAATAAATTAAAGATGAAAGCTATTATTTCTAACGCTCAAGCTTATATAAAGATTCAGGAAGAATTTGGGAGTTTTGATATCTATATTTGGTCATATGTTAATAATCAGCAGATCATTCATGAATATGAACATTTTAGTGAGGCACCAACATTTGATGATTTGTCTACAGAAATATCAAAAGATTTAAAAAAATATGGTTTTAAATTTGTTGGACCGACGATTATTTATAGTTATCTGCAAGCTATCGGTATTTATGATGATCATGAAATATCTTGTTTTGCACATAAAAAAATCAACGCAAAGCATTGATATACTTTCATATGGTGCCCAAGGCCGGACTCGAACCGGCACGGTTTTAAGGCCGACAGATTTTGAGTCTGTTGCGTCTACCAATTTCGCCACTTGGGCACTTGTTGAGTGCGAAATTATTATATTATCTTTTTTATAAAAAAGCAACAAAAAAATTCAAATATGATTATTTGTTGTGGTTCAAATATGATTATTTGTCTTTTTTATGTGGTATAATATGCCTATAATTTTTATGAAGGAAGTATGAAAATGAATTTGTTGTATAAAATAATAGTATGTTTATTCGCTGGTTTAGGGGCGGGCTTAGGTACTGGTTTTGCAGGTATGAGTGCCGCTGCGGTTATTAGTCCTGTATTAGTAACTTTTTTGGATATACCAGCATATCAGGCGGTTGGCGTTGCTTTAGCTAGTGATGTTTTAGCGAGTGCTGTTAGTAGTTATATTTATCATCGGGAAGGAAATCTTGATATCAAAAATGCTTTAGTAATGATGGCCTTTGTGCTGATGTTCACGCTTGTCGGTAGTTATACAGCTTCGCTATTACCTAGTCGAACTCAGGGAACATTTTCGGTATTTATGACGTTATTTTTAGGAATAAGATTTTTAGTGAGACCAATTACTACGACAAAAGCCGCTATGGCTGATATTTCTTTTAAAAAACGTGTTGTACAATCGATGCTTTGTGGCAGTGGAGTTGGGTTTGTATGTGGTTTTGTAGGCGCAGGTGGAGGCATGATGATGCTATTTATTCTTACTTCTGTTTTAGGCTATGAGTTAAAGAGTGCGGTAGGAACTAGTGTGTTTATTATGACTTTTACAGCTTTATTTGGTTCTGTAAGCCATATTTATATTGGCGGATTGCCTGATATGGGTACATTATTATTGTGCATGCTATTTACTTTTATGTTTGCGAGAATTGGGGCTATGATTGCTAATCATAGTGATAATAAAAAATTGAATCAAATGACAGGTATTATTTTAATTGTTTTGGGTGTAGTGGTACTGAGTGTGAATTATCTTTTTTAGCTAAAATTAACTTGACAAGATGTAAACTATCAAATACCATATGACAAGGAGGGATGCAAATGATCAAAAAATTTCAAACTTATATAACTCCTTTTAATGATGAACGTACAGTACATCTTTATTTACCGGATGATTATGATAATAGCGACGAAAGATATCCTGTTATTTATATGTATGATGGGCATAATCTTTACTTAGATGAAGATGCAACTTATGGCAAATCATGGGGATTTAATGAGTTTTTTAAAGTTTATGATAAATCTTTTATAATGGTTGGCATAGAATGTAATCACGAAGGTAATGAAAGATTAAATGAATATTGTCCATATATTTGTCATAGTAGTTATTTGGGTGATCTTGATGGACGAGGAGATATTTTTATGCAATGGGTTGTTGACGAATTGAAACCATATATTGATAATCATTATCGTACTTATGCTTCGCGTGAATGCACGATGATTGGTGGTAGTTCAATGGGTGGCTTGATGGCATTTTATACAGTGGTTAAGCATAATAATATTTTTTCTAAAGCAGCTTGTTTATCTTCGTCTATTGGCTTATGTATGGATGATTTAAAAGCTGAGATAGCTAGGTCTGCTATTGATCCTGATACGAGGGTTTATATGGATTGGGGTAGTGAAGAATCACGTAATAAGACTGGTTTGGCTTATAATACAAGCAACAATTTAGAATTATCTCACCTTATTAATTTAAAGGGTGGATTAACATATCCTCATCTTGTACTTCATGGACAACATTGTGAAGCATCATGGGAAAAACAAATTCCTATCTTTATGGATTATTTATGGAAATGAAAAAGCTAACAAAAGTTAGCTTTTTGTTATCCAATAGTTTGGGTTGTAATAGGCCCTTTAGCTTTAGCAGATTCTTTCCATAACATATTCATTACATCAATGAGAATTTTTCTGGTATTAGCATCAATCATTGTCAACTCTTTAATACCATTAAGAATATGTTTAATAGATATATGGGAAAGTTCAGAGAAATAGTGAATATTCAATTTATCAAATAAATCAAACATAGCTTCTACAAATTGATGTTTTTCTTCATTGGTCAGTTTATCTAAAAAAGCTTGAACATCATTGCAAAAGCATAAACTTTCGTCACTAAGACTTGCAGGAACAAAACCATGAATATCAATAGACCATGAATAAGCATCATGCTGATTCATGCCTTGATTTTGGCTTTCTACAAATTTATATTTTTCCTCATGCCCTAAAATAATCCCAAAGAAAGTGTAATGGGGAGCTGTTGTTTGAATTTTTGGAAGCATTTTATGATAACCAGGGTTTGTTAAAATATCTTGTTGAAAACCAGGACCGTCAAAGTTATCAATCTTCATAATACGATTCTGAATCTTTTTTGTACTTAAGCAAGCCGCATATATCGCCAAATTACCACCTTTAGAGTGACCTAATAGCCATATCGGACGTTTCTTTTTATAATTTATATATTTAGATAATCTGTTTATGAGATTTCCTAAATATTTATTGTTGATAAAATTATTTAATGAACTTTGGTATTGACTGACAGTATTTAAATAATCTAAAGCTGATTGTTGAGCTGGAATTACTGAATCACAAAGCATCAGAAAATCTTCATGCCAGCCAATGAGGGAATCATCTGTACCACGATAAGATACCACCATAGTTTCATCATCTAATAATAAAGTAACAACGGCAAATTGTTTAATCATTTCTTTATCTAATTCTGATGTGTAATTAATTATTTTAATATTTTGATATCTTGGACTATTAGATAAAATCTTAAATAAAATATCATTATTACTTGGTATATTTCTAAGATGCAATGATTCATAGCGAGTGTATGCTTCTTGAATAGTTAGTGGCTTTGAGTCTGATGATATGATCGAAGTTAAATCAAAATAAGAAATCAGACTAAAAATAAGGGCATCTAATTCGTTATAAGGATCTTTATCAATGGTAAGATCACCACGTAAATTAACATAATCTATAATTGTATAAGTCATAGCTACCTCCTTATAAAATCCATTCTACATGTTATATAAAGTAAAATCAAGCATTGCAAAATAAAAGTGGATATGATAATCTTACATAAAGGATGTGAAAATATGAGGTTATTTGACAATAAAACATTACGAATTGTGGTATTTATAATTCAAATTATAACGTCCATATTGTTAGTTGGGACAGCTTATTGGATTAATATTTTTCCAGACAATTATTTGATGATTGCTACAGGAGTGCTTTTATTGCTTGCGTTAATAAGTGCAAAATTAATTTTTCATAAAAAGGAGAGAAGTAAACGCTCTTTATTTATGCAAATTATCAGTATTCTTTTAAGTTGTGCAATGCTGGTAGGAAGTTTTTATATTTATAAATGGAGTGAAGCAGTTGATTTAATGACAGACAGTGATTTTCAAACAAGAGCTATTTCTATTATAGTTTTAGAAGATTCTGATATCAAAAATGAAAATATGATATCTGGCAGTCAATTGGGATATGTATCATCTGTTAATACAGATAATATGCATATAGCTATTACTACTATAAAAAATGAGATAGATAATGTAAATTTTACAAGTTATAGTGATTTTGAAACAATCATTGGTGATTTTTATGATGAACAATTTGATGCTTTATTATTAGATGAATCTTTCCGTAGCTTAGTTGAGGATTATCAGGATACTTTTAGTGATGATACGCGTGTTGTTTATCAGATTACCTTAGAAGAAGAAACAGTAAGTGCTAATAGTGTTGATGTTACTTCAAGTCCGTTTTTAGTTTATATTAGTGGCAATGATGAATATGGGGATTTGTCAAGTGTTTCTCGTAGTGATGTGAATATGTTAGTTGCTGTCAATCCTAATACGCATCAAATATTAATGGTGAGTGTTCCAAGAGATACTTATTACCCATTACATATGAATGGTGAATATGATAAGTTTACGCATACTGGTTATTATGGTATTCAGGAAAGTATTAATACTTTACAGGATATTATTTCAGAGGATATTAATTATTATGTTAAATTGAATTTCACCTCTTTCATGGATATTGTTGATGCTTTAGGTGGTATTACTGTATACTCGCCAACAGCTTTTACAACTTATATTGGTAATTATGAGATTGTTGAAGGAGAGAATACATTAAATGCTAAGCAGGCTTTAGCTTTTGTACGTGAAAGAAAATCATTTATAGATGGTGATTTTGCTCGTAATAGAAATCAGCAGCGTATGTTAAGTGCTATTATAAAAAAAGTGTGTTCACCAAGTATATTAGTATCTTATGTTCCTGTTTTAGAAGCTGTCAGCAAAAGTATTGAAACAAATATGTCAGTAAATGAAATTAATTCATTAGTACAATTAGAGCTGTCTGAATTAATTTCAAGGGATATACAAACTTATCAGATTGTTGGTGATTCTGCTTCAATGTCTTGTTATTCATTAGGCGGTTTAAATGCTTCTGTTGTCATTGCTTATGAATCATCTATAGAACAAGCAACAGCTTATATTGATCAAATTATGGCTGGTGAGATTGTAGAAACCGAAACAGGAGATTTGGATCAGTAAGGAGATTATTATGAATGAAACAATATTACTTTATCATATAGATTTAACAACAAAACAACATATCAAAGAAATCGCCACACAATTAGATATTGAAGTGCGAGAAATATTTGATAATCAAGTATGTGAAACGATGGGGTATCTTTTACATATTGACGGTTTTGAAGCCTCACCTGAAACAAAAATACCTGATAAATTAGATCAATCATTCTTGTTCTTTGCTTATATGAGTGATAAACAATTAGATCTTTTACTAGAAATATTTAAAGTAAAAGAAATACCTTATATTCCTTATAAAGCTATGTTAACAGAAAATAATGTTGTATATCCTTTTTATCAGTTATATCGTAACGTTGAAAATGAATATAAACAAATAAGTGGACAATAAGGTTATTGTTATTAACAAAAAATTGTGCTATATTGATGTGGAAATTGAATAAAAGGAGTTCGTTTATGATAGAATTTATAAAAATAGTTCTTAATTTTATAGTAGCTTTTATATTAGTTATGGTTGTTATGCCTAAGTCTATCGAATATTTAAAAAAATTAAAATTTGGCCAGGTTGAAAGAGAAGAAGGCTTGCAGTCTCATAAATCAAAGGGCGGGACACCTACGATGGGTGGGGCTGTCTTTATCATTTGTGCAATAGTTGTATTCTATGTTTTAAATATTTCTTCTTTTTCTAATCCTTATGTCAATTTATTGACATTTGCCTTTCTAGGCTTTGGATTGGTTGGTTTTTTAGATGATTATTTGATTGTTGTGCGAAAGTCTAATGAGGGGTTGAAACCTTTATATAAATATGCTCTGCAATCGGTTTTAGCTATTGCTTTTTACTTTTTGGCAGTGAAGTTTATTCCTGATTTTGATACCGTAATATCAATACCTTTAGTACATATTAATGTCAATTTGGGCTGGTTTTACCCTGTGTTAGTTTATTTTATGTTTACAGGTGGCAGTAATGCTGTAAATTTAACAGACGGATTAGATGGTTTAGCCACAGGCCTTTCAATGATTGCTACAAGTGTTTTTGTTATTTTTGCCATTATGCATAAGAATTACGAACTTGCTATCTATGCGATGACTATTGTTGGTGCATTACTTGGCTTTATGTATTACAATTATCATCCAGCCCGTATATTTATGGGTGATACAGGATCTTTGGGCTTAGGTGGAGCACTTGCTGCTTTAGCAGTTTTAACATCCCAGGAATTATTGTTTATTATTATTGGTGGCGTGTTTATTATGGAAACATTATCTGTGATTATTCAAGTTGTTTCATTTAAAACAAGAGGTAAACGCGTGTTTAAAATGGCACCTATTCACCATCATTTTGAGATGCTTGGCTGGAGTGAGCAGCAGGTTGTGATATCATTTTGGTTTTTAGGTTTTATATGTGGTATTATTGGCTTAGTTATGGGAGTGATGTAGCATGTTATCTGGTAAAAAAGTTCTTGTACTCGGTTTGGCAAGAAGTGGGCAGGCTGCTGTTAACTTATTGCTAAAACTTCATGCCACAATAACTGTCAATGAATTTGCTCCAAAAAATAAAATAGCTTGTTATGATGATTATGTATCAAAGGGTATAGAAATGATTACAGGTGGTCATCCTGATGAATTATTTGAAAGGGATTTTGATTTCGTAGTTAAAAATCCAGGAATTAATTATCATAAACCTTTTATACTTAGACTTAAAGAAAGAGGTATTCCAGTTTATACAGAAATTGAATTAGCTTATCAGGTTGCTAAAATGCAAAACTATATTGCTATTACTGGTACCAATGGTAAAACAACGACAGTCAGCTTGATTTATCAAATACTTAAGGATGCTTGTCATCATACGTGTTTAGCGGGTAATGTTGGTATTCCTTATTCAAGCTGTGTATTAATGGATGATCTATTAGAAAATGGAAATTATGATGTGGTGTTAGAAATGTCTAATTTTCAATTGCTAGATATTGAGAAATTTCATCCTCATATAGCAGCAATCATTAATCTTACACCAGATCATTTAGATTACATGGCATCTTTGGATGAATATTATGCTTCTAAAACAAATATTTATATGAATCAAAATGAAAATGATTATTATTTAGAAAATATTGATGATCTTACCTTACAGGAATATATACAAAAATATCCTGTAAAAGCTAAACGTTATACTTTCTCTTTAAAAACAAATGCTGATTGTATGATAAAAGATGGGGCAATTTATTTTCTCAATCAACATGTTATTGATATTGATGAAATCAAGATAGTTGGAAAACATAATATTCAAAATATGATGATTGCAATCATGTCAACTTATCTTTCTGGTGTTTCCATAAAACAAATACATGATACACTAGCTAGCTTTACTGGTGTCGAACATCGTATCGAATTTGTGAAAGAAATTAATGGTGTTAAATACTACAATGATTCTAAGGCTACCAATACTGATGCTTCAATCATTGCTTTAAAAGCTTTTGACAAACCTGTCATATTATTAATGGGTGGCTATGAAAAGGGTTTGGATTTAACTGAAATGACAACTTATAACGATCACATTCAAACACTTATTTGTTTTGGTGAAGCAAAAGATCGCTTTGCTAAAGATATGCACCATAAGAATACTTATATTGTAGATAATTTAGCGGCAGCGATTCATAAAGCATATGATATTGCTAAGAAAGATGATATTGTTTTATTGTCTCCATCAACGAGTTCTTTTGATGAATTTAGTGGCTATGAACAAAGAGGAAGTGTTTTTAAAGATATCGTTAATCACCTATAACAGAATCTTAGGATTCTGTTTTTTTTATTCATTCATATAATATGATGGAGGGGTGAAGATGAAGACCAAGAGAATTATTATTATAACATTGATGATTGTGATGATTGGACTTATTAGTGTCTATAGTTCTTCACATATATGGGCATATTATAAATATGATGATAGTTATTATTATATTAAGCGACAATGTTTATTTGCATTCTTAGGACTTATTATAATGTTTATAGTATCGAGGATTGATTATCATATTTATCTAAAATATGCTAAGATTTTTCTAATTATTTGTTTTGCTTTATTGGGGCTGGTATTAATTCCTGGTGTTGGGGTAGTAAGAGGAGGAAGTCGTAGTTGGTTTAATTTGGGTATATTTGCTTTGCAACCTAGTGAATTGTTTAAGTTAGGAATGATTGTTTTTAGTGCTTCTTATATAGATAAATATTATTTGAAAATGAGTCATATTCGTTATTGCTTATTGTTGTTTTTTATTATGAGTTTAGGTTTTGGTATGATTATGCTCCAACCTGATTTTGGTAGTGCTATAGTTATGGCGTGCAGCATACTAGTGATGATTATTGTTTCACCTTTTCCTTTTAAATATTTTGTGTTTTTAACAATAATAGCAATAGCAGGGATTGTTGTAATGATTTTATCAGCTAGTTATCGTTTAACACGTATTTTATCTTTTCTTGATCCTTTTAGTGATCCGTTGGGTAGCGGCTTTCAAGCCATACAGGCTTTATATGCTATATCCCCTGGTGGACTTTTGGGTGTCGGCTTTGATCAAAGTATTCAAAAACATTTTTATTTACCTGAACCACAGACAGATTTTATTTTTGCGATTATTTGTGAAGAGTTTGGTTTTTTAGGTGGCAGTTTTCTGGTTTATCTTTATTGGCAGCTTATTCATACTGTATTGAAAGTAAGTATGCATTGTAATGATATGTTTGGTAGCTTTTTAATGTTGGGAATTATTTCTATGATTGCTATTCAAACACTTATTAATCTTGGAGTAGTTGTTGGATTGCTGCCGATTACTGGCATAACATTACCATTAATTAGTTATGGCGGCACCAGTTTAACAATTACCCTTGCAAGTATAGGCATTATTTTAAATATTGCCCATCAATCAAAAAAGTTTTAATAATAATTGTAAGATTATTTGAAACATTTTTGTATTTGTATGTTATAATACCTTCATATATGTAGTGAAAGGAAGATTAGTAAATGAAAATTATTGTCAGTGCTGGAGGTACAGGAGGACATTTGTATCCTGCTCTAGCTCTTGTTGATTATATAAAGACACAAGATAGTGATGCTCAGTTTCTTTTTGTTGGTACAACAGATCGTTTAGAATCTCAGGTTGTACCTAATTTAGGTTATGATTATCGCGGTCTGCATGTAAAAGGGTTGGTTGGTAATCCTTTACAAAAGTTAAAAAATGCTTTAATATTTGTAAAATCTTTAAGTGCTTCTAAAAAGATTCTTAAAGATTTTCAACCTGATATTGTTATTGGCTTTGGTGGCTATCCTAGTGCTTCAATTGTTTTAGCAGCAAGTCAAAAACACATTCCGACAATAATTCATGAACAAAATTCAATTATTGGTTTAACTAATAAAATTCTTATTAAACGTGTCGATAAGATTATATGTTGTTATGAAAAAGCTTATCATGATTTTCCTGCTGAAAAGACAGTACTATTAGGGAATCCTCGAGCAAGTGTGGTTTCTTCTAAGAAATTACATGATATTCATGATTTATATAACATTGATAAAAATAGAAAGACAGTTGTTATAGTAATGGGAAGTCTTGGCTCTTCGTCTGTTAACGAAATTATGAAGACAGCTTTAAAAGAGATGCAATATGCAGATTATGATGTTATTTATGTAACTGGAAAGAATTTTTATGATTCTATGAAAGCCGAACTTAATGATTTAAATGATTCAATTCATTTAGTTCCATACATCGATGATATGCCTAGTTTGATATCAAGCTGTGATTTGATTGTAAGTCGCGCTGGTGCTACAACGTTAGCAGAAATTACAGCTTTAGGAGCAGCTTCTCTTATTATACCTAGTCCTTATGTAGTTGCCAATCATCAGGAATATAATGCTAAAGAGTTAGTGGATAAGCAAGCAGCCCATTGGATATTAGAAAAAGATTTAGATGCACAATGTTTTGTAAAAGAAGTTAATAAATTATTACATGATGATTCATTACTTAAAACATTAAAAGATAATGCAAGACAATTAGGTAAGCCAAATGCTTGTCATGATATTTATCAGGAAATATTGAAAACATTAGAAAGGAAATAGTTATGAATTTTGATCAAATATATTTTGATTTAGTTGATTTAGATATAGGAGAAATTATAGAAAATGAGCCCATGTATAAGCATACAACTTTTAAAGTTGGGGGCCCAGCACGCTATTTTATATATATAAAAGATATTGAAGGGTTAAAAAAAGGCGTTCAGTATTGTCGTGAGCGTGATATTAAACATATGATTATTGGCAATGGTTCGGATTTGCTGTTTTCTGATAAACAGTATCAGGGTGTTATTTTTTCCCTTATGAAAGGTTTGAAGAATATTAGTATTAATGGTTTAACGATTAAAGCTCAAGCAGGTTGCGGTATGATTTATTTGGCTTATGAAGCGGCTAAAGTTGGGTTAAGTGGATTTGAATTTATGGGTGGTATTCCTGGCACTATTGGTGGTGGTGTTTATATGAATGCTGGTGCTTATAAGTATTGTATAAGTGATGTATTTACATCAGCTTTAATATTAAATGAAAATTATGAATTAATAACATTAAATAAAGAAGAAATGGAATTTTCATATCGTCATTCTATTTTACAAGATCATAAAGATTGGGTTTTATTAGAAGCTACTTTTACCATGTCACCACGTGATCCTAAAGATATTATGCATGTTTTAGATAAGCGCAAAGAAAAACGTATGGCTTCACAACCATGGAATTTTGCGAGTGCAGGTAGTGTGTTTAGAAATCCTGAAAGTAAGCCAGCTTGGAAATATATTGATGAATGCGGCCTTAGAGGTTATGAGATTGGCGGAGCACAAGTATCACCAAAACATTCAAATTTTATCGTTAATAATGGCTATGCTAGTGCAAAAGATATTTTAGAACTTATATTATTGGTAGAAAAGACAGTTTTTGATCGTTTTAAAGTGGAACTGCAAAAAGAAGTTATATTAGTAAATTGGGAGAAATGATTCGTTAAAAAAAGTTTTTCTTTCAATATTATGTGTTTTCTTAACGAAAAAAATATGATACAATAGTTAAGAAGTTTTTAAGGAGAAAGTTATGAAGGATATATATGCAGTATTAGATATAGGAAGTGCAACAGTTAAATTACTAGTCGGTGAATCTGTGAGTGCCAATATCAATATTTTATTCGCGAAAAAGATTACCAGTCATGGTATTAAGAAAGGAATTATTGAAAATAATGAAGTCGTGATTGATGAAATTAAACAATTAATTCATGAAGCTTCAACGACTTTAGGGGCACCTATTATGCGTGTTGCTTTATGTATTCCTTCTATCCATGCCCATATCTATCAAAGTGACGGAATCACAAAAGTCAATTCTCCTTTAGATCAAATTACCAGTGAAGATGTTGTTAGGGCATTGCGTTTATCGAAGCGCTTTGAATTAGAAGAAGATGAAGAAATTATTTCAGTTATACCAACAATGTTTCAATTGGATACCAAGACAATGAAAGATGTGCCAATTGGTCAGAAATCAGCTTCATTGAAAGCTGAATCATTGATTATTACTACCAAAAAGAAAATTCTTTACGGTTATATCAATGCCGTTGAAAAGGCTGGCTTAGAGGTTTTAGATATTACAATTAATGCTTATGCATGTGCCAAAGAAGCGTTTGATGAAGTTTATTTACAGGAGGGCGCTATTTTGATAGATATTGGATATCGATCATCAACAATTGCCTTTTTTGAGAGCGGTTATTTAAAATATATTGCTCAGGCTCATGTAGGTGGTTATGATTTGACTAAAAAGATTGCGACAACTTGGCAGATTCCTATGGATAAAGCTGAAGTTTATAAAGTAAAATATGGTTCTTGTGATGAAGATATTGGTGATGAAGATATTATACATACAACGCAAGATAAAGACTTTGAAAAACATTATACCCAAAAAGATTTATCCCAGGTCTTAGTAAAGGGTGTTGAAGAAATTATGGCAGTGATAAAATCTAAGATTGATATTATTAATGATGGTCGTAGTTATGAAACTGTGATTGTTGGTGGTGGTGGAGAGTTACCACAGATTGATAAGATATCAACAAGAGTATTGGGTTCTCCTGTTAGAGTTTATCGACCAGATACTATAGGAGCAAGAGATATGTCTTTTGTTTCATGTTTGGGAATGATGTATTATTTGATTGATCGAGCAAAGATATTTGGATCAATGGAATCTTCTATGGTTTTACCTGATATTATGGGAACTATGAGTATACGTTTTAAAGGCTTAACAAAGGCTAAAACAAATGATAACGATAAAAAGAAAGGTAAGCTAAGTAAAGCAATTGAGAACTTTTTTAGCGAAGAAGAATAAAGGTGAGGATAAAGATGGATACGAATATGGATTTTGTGCAGTATGCTAAAATTAAGGTTATTGGTGTTGGTGGTGGAGGCTGTAATGCAGTTGCAAGAATGGTTAATGATGGTGTTAAAGGTGTAGAGTTTTATGTAGCAAATACAGATGCTCAGGTATTGAAAGGCATCAATATTGAAAATAAGATTGTCTTAGGCAAGGATTTAACACATGGCTTAGGAGCTGGTGGAAATCCTGAGGTAGGACGTAAAGCTGCTATGGAAACAGAAGCTGAGATTAAAGAAGCTTTAGATGGAGCTGATATGGTGTTTATTGCTGCTGGTATGGGTGGCGGAACTGGTACTGGAGCTGCACCTGTTGTAGCTAAGATTTCTAGGGAATTGGGTGCTTTAACAGTTGGTGTTGTTACTTCACCATTTATGTTTGAGGGACCTAAAGTTATTCGCCAGTCTAAGTCAGGTTTGGCTGAATTAAGAGAGAATGTCGATTCTATTATTGTAGTATCTAATGATAGATTGTTAGAAGCAATAGGTAGAAAGCCTATGTCTGAAGCTTTTATTGAAGCCGATAATGTTTTAAGACAAGCGGTTCAAACAATTACTGATTTGATTGCTATTCCTGCATTTATTAATTTGGATTTTGCGGATGTATCATCTGTTATGAAAGACCGTGGATCTGCATTAATTGGTATTGGAATGAGTGATGGTGAAAATAAAGCTGAGGAAGCTACTTTAAGAGCAATTTCTTCACCATTGTTAGATGTTTCAATTGCTGGTGCTCAAGATGCCATTGTCAATGTTACTGGTGGCGCTAATATCACTTTATATGATGCTAATACTGCTTTAGCAACTATTAGAGAGGCTGTTGGTAATGAAGTTAATACTATTTTAGGTATAGCTATTAATGAAAATTTGGATGATCAAGTGATTGTTACAGTAATCGCTACTGGTTTTGAAAATAGTAATGAAGAATCAACAAATAATCAACCTAAGCAGCAAGCTCAAAAAACTGCTAAATCTTATGAATCAAATGTGAAGGCATCAGTTTATAATGCTGAAGTTGAAGATGATGACGATGATGATGGACCTGTCTTTTTAAAGAATAGAAGATTATAGAGGCATTAATATGTTTAAATTAGGTTTCATTGGTATGGGTAATATGGCTGGAGCTATTGCTTGTGGTATTGCCCAATCAGGTTTTTTATCAGGCGATGAAATGATAGCATATGATATTGTTCCTTCACAGTTGAATAAACTTGATAAATTTCATTTTCATAAAGCACAAAGTGAGATAGAAATAGTAAAACAAAGTGAAATTGTTTTTATTGGTGTGAAGCCGCAAGTCATAGAAAAGGTTGTGGTTCCTCTAAAAGATGCCTTAAAGGATAAAGCTATTATTTCTATTGCATTAGGTTATGATTTTCAGAAATATGAAAGTATATTGGATACATCTACAAGACATATTTTTGTTATGCCTAATACACCTGCTTTGGTTTTGAATGGTATGTCATTAATTGAAGCAAGACATTCATTAACAGAAAATGAGTTCCAATTTACAAAAGATTTGTTTACCTCTATTGGTAGTATAGAAATTGTTCCTAGTCATTTGATGAATGCTGCTGGTACACTAAGTGGATGTGGGCCTGCATTTGTTTATATGATGATAGAAGCTTTGGCTGATGGTGCTGTAAAAGAAGGCGTGCCTAGAGATATGGCTTATAAACTAGCGTCACAAACTGTTGCTGGGGCTGGAATAATGCAGCTTGAAACTGGTCTTCATCCTGGTGCTTTAAAAGATCAGGTTTGTTCTCCAGGAGGGTCAACAATTAGAGGTGTGAAAGCTTTGGAAGATGCTGGAGTTAGAGCGGCATTTATGAATGCAATAGAAAAAGGATGTCATAAATAGACAGTTCAAATGAACTGTTTTTTATTGTCGAAATATTTTTTAGAATTCCAATATTTATAGTAAAACTAATTTCCATTTTTCATTATGTAAAGTGGAATTTAAATTTTCACTTAAGAATTTTTGTAAAAAATAAAAAAAGTACTTGCAAAAGAAGGAGATAGATGATAATATA
>JAJQEL010000079.1 GCA_021201655.1 Erysipelotrichaceae bacterium
TCCTTAGTGAACTTTTAATTATTTATTTTGTTCACTTTAGAGAATCATATCATATTAGTTCGTTTATTTGCTCATTATAATAGCCATCATTTATTTGACATAGGTATTTTTCTAATCTTGATTGTCCATCATAGATTTCAAAATCAAAATTAATTGCAGCATCACATCTAACAATCAACATAACATCATCAAGGATTTGGTTTTCATCTCCTAATATTCTTAAAGATATACCACATTCCTGATCTAAATATATGATTCCTACAAATGGTTCTATCAGTTTTTTTAATTTTAAATTTTTAATTGTTCTTTTATCAACATTTCTTATTTTTACATACTTTCTATCAATATCTCTATAACTTTTAAACTCAGTAATTTTCATTTTATGTTATCCTCCCTTAGAATATACCATCATTTATCTTAACTTAAATCTAAGTAATACTAGTTTAGATAAAGTAGCATTCCTATCATCTCTACTATTAATTATACTTGTTAAGATATTCGATTTCTAGTTTATTAGTGATTTTATAATAAATTGTTATATTGCTTTAAAATTTACAATTAATCTGTGAATTATGATATCATATAGATATGGTAATTGAAAGATGGGATTATAAATGAAATACGAAGAGTTTGAAAATATGATTGGGAAAAAAGTAGTTGTTATTACTCAGGACAATGAAGAATTTACAGGTATTTTAACTAATATTTATTATAAGGTAGATACATTACAAGTTGAAGATGAAATTGAATTACATATTGACAAAGTGTACGTAGCTTTTCCCTTCTCTGATATAAAAGATATAATTGAGATTAAAGAAGAAATATTAGGATTGAGAACTCATGAAAGTGAAGGCTTTAATAACTTTTTCAAAATTGTACAAGAAGCAGCAAAACAAAGAAATTGTGTATTTTTCCTATGCAATGCTGAAAATAATTATAAGGTTATCAATAATATAGAATGTCAGGATTTATTTGGGTGGCTTATTCCAGAAAACGTAGCAAGTCTTTTTATCAATGATTATATGTTCTTTAATGAGTCAGATGATTGGGTTGATTACATGTTATTTGCAGAGTGGACTGAAGAGAATGACAGCATTATAATAAAATTTGTTAAATATTAAAATGTTTAAAATTGAAAACGGAGGTATACAAATGGATAATTTATTAAATAAAGAAGCATTTAAGCATATGATTTCGTTACTATTAGATAATGCCAATGATACTTTACAAACATATAAAAACAGTCCTAAAAATAATTATTACGCTGGTAAAAAACTTGGTTATTATGAAATATTTAATACCTTAAAAAACAGATTGGAAACAAGAGAAGAAGACTTAAAAGAATACGGATTAGATGATGTAGACAAATTGGTATGAAAGCAAGAATGAGAGGTAAAGATAATTAACATGTTATATAAAGAATCCTATGAATGTATGATAGAAAGTGTATTGGAATATGCTAATGATGCTTTTGAGGATTATCAAATGAATACTAATGATAAATTTAATGAAGGTAGAAAAGATGCCTATTGTGAGCTGTTAGATATTCTTAGAAATGAATTCGGAGTAAGTAATGAAGAATTAACTAAATATGGTTTAAATGATGTTGATAAATTCATATAATAAAAAAACAGATGCCATGAATCTTAATGATTCATGGCATCCTTTAATTTATTGCTAGGTTTAAATGATACAGTTTTGTTTCAGGAATAATCATATATTCTCCTGTTTTAGGACTAACACCTTTTCGAGAGGGTTTATCCTTAAATTTAAAAGTTCCAAATCCTGAAATCAATACATTTTCTTCATTTATAAGGGTTTCAGTTATAGTTTCAAAAACAACATCAACAAGCGATTCTGCTTCTTTCTTTGTTAGATTTTCTTTTTCAGCTACTTTATTAATAAGTTCTTTTCTATTCATATTTTACCTCCTCATTAACAATGGAAAGTATAACATTTCTTTCCATTGAAAACAATAATCATTCATATTTATTGGACAATGCCATATCCGTATATTCTTTTATAATCTGTTGTATATTTCTTTTCCTTGACTTCATCACTAGAATTGCCATCAATTGTATAAATATAGCCATCTTCAACTTTTTCAACAATTCCAACATGATCAGGGTCTCCATCACTGTTCCAGTCAAAGAATATCAAATCACCAGTATTTGGTGTATAACTGCTGTCTTTCCATAAATCATTGCTTTTATACCAGGATATTCCATCTTCAACACTGGAAAACTTAGGTACAGTTATATTTAAATCACCACTTTCATTGGCACACCAGCTTACAAAAATAGCACACCATTCAACTCTTGAAGTAAAGCCATACCAAGTCCAGTATACATTGCCAGTATTTCCTATCTGTGTTCTTGCTACTTCTACAAGATTTCCACCAATATGATAATATCTTAAAACATGCTCGACATAATCAACATCACCATAGACTGATGTATTAAGCTCACTTTTCTTTTGGTCAGAATATACCTTGGCATTTGAAGATGTATATCCTCCAAAATTGGTAACTGCCCATGTAATATAGCCAGTTCCAAAATTATAACCCTGTAATGCAAGCTTAATATGTTCCATATCAGTAGTACTTTCGACTTCAGCATTAACAATACAATCTGATAAATAATGAACGCCGCAGTCTATTGAATACTCTGCATCAGTTATGCCATCAGCATATAAGGTATTATATCCACATGCTGAAGACTGTATAGGATCATCACCCTGACCACCAGACTCCTGCATCATGACGGCCTGTATCAAAGCTACATAATCCTCAATGCCATATTCTATAGCATATATCTGTATAATTGGAGCATAGGCAATAACCTCTTCACTAAGATTAAGTGTTGAAGTATCAGTACCAGAATCACTGGAAAGCGACGAAAACGTACCAATAAACAATGCCATTACAACAAGAATGATAAGTCCAATACCCAGTGTAAGCAGATTTGTTGAATTAGTTGCAGTCTTTTTGATATAGGTAAATGTTTTACTGAAAACACCTGATGAGGAATCATTACTGTTTTGATAGCTGTTAACATTCAATTTTTGATCATTTAGCTTTTTCTGATATTTACTGATGGAATACCTATGCATGATTTCATTTAGAGATGGTGATTTTGTATCATGATGGTTGTTATCACTTGATGTAAAATGATAAGGCTTTTGCTTTATAGTACTGATACTGGTAATACTATCATTAGATGATAAATCTGTATCAGTGATTCTATCATATTTCATTATCTTTCTATAGCTTGTTTTATCATTGCTGTGATAATTTCCCTGATATTTTATTTCATCTTTATCAGATGTATTCTTTTCATTAATCCTGATATCAGTATAATCATGATCTTTATTACTATTCACCTCATTTTTCTCTGGAATAATAACTTCATCATCACTCATAATATCATTAGTTGTAGACTGGTTCTTTATTTTAGTTTTAACAATTATCTCTTTGGCCTTAGATGCAGATGCAAGTGCAGTATTCTTTTCAGCATTTATAACATTATCTATTGCCTTAGTATCAGGACTAATATTATTATTATAAGCATCAGCATCATTATTACCTGCAGTACTGTTTATCTTGAGCTTTGAGATTTCCTTCCTTTTGATATAATGTCTAAGATTATTCCTTCTATTGACAGTCTTTATGTTACGAAATGATTCTTTGGTTTTTATAGTTTTATTCATATTGACGTCCTTTCATTTTGTATGCTGACGGCTGACATTTTGAGTTATCAAAATTAGCCCTACAAGGAATCGAAACATACACTTGTACGCTTTTTTAATTTTCGATTCGTTCTACAAGCCTTTTTTATGATAAAAAGGACAATTATTTAGGATAATTGTCCTTTCATATATACTATCGCAACTGTTCAGTCTTATGTTTTATCTTTTCATTGGTATTCTTATTAATGTTTTCCTTAAATGTTTTAATGTCCTTCTTCACTGATGATTTTTCAAAATTCTTGAGTTTCTTAACCATATTACATGTTTTAAAATACATGCCATCAAGACGATTATAGATAATTCTCAAACCACTTTGAATCTTATTCTTCTTATCAGATAACATATAAGGATCTGCTTCCTTAGGTGGCTTTCCCATAATGACTCTGCCTATATTTTCAATATGAAGCTTTGCATTTCTAGCCTCCATGGAAATGCTGTCAAAGGTTACAATAGCATTTGAAGTCTTTTCAGCACCATATGCCAATACCTTTCCAATACCATTCAATGCTTCCTTAAAATGCAGAAGATTAATAGTTTTTACAACTCCGTCTTTTCCTTTTTGCTTGACTGATTCTAAACATTCCTTCATTGATGATATCAGATTAGTCTTAACATTGTTAAGTCTGGAAATGCCATCATCAACAGCCATTTGTGTCTTATCAATAGTATCTGACATTCTCATCTTTATAGTTGGGTTTTGCATCTCTGAAAGCATCTGCTTGACATCATGAAGCTCATTGACGACCTCTTCAAACTGCTTTTCCATTGATGAAATGTAATCAAGCAGCTCCTGTGTATTTTCAAATTCCTTCTTTTTGTCATTTTTAAAAAGCATATCCATATACTCCATTACAATAGGTTCTTCCTTAATTATAGGTAACTGTTTTTCCATATTTTAATTTCTCCTTTATCTTATTTTCTATCATCCGGTTTAGTTGTCATCAGACGATAAAGTTCAGTATTCTTTGGAAATCTGTTAATGAATGGTACAAGATTTCCACCATATTTAATCAATCCACATCCAGGCTGAGCATTGGTAATATAGCTTAGCTGCTCATCACTGATATTTAATAATGTTGCAAGTTTCTCTCTATCCTGGTAAGCCTGATTAAGCATAACAACGCATTCACTGTTGGAAAGCATAGTACTTGCCTGTATACTATCCAAAAGGTATTCGACATTCTGGGTTATTCTGATAGGATAGCCATCACGTTTTCTAAACTGCCTCCACGCTGAATTGAAGAAGCTTGCACTTTCCTCATTTGAAAAGACAATATGAAACTCATCAATGATGATATGCGTTCTCTTGCCTTTCTTCCAGTTGTCATTAACTCGGTTAATCATGGCATCAGTTATGACTAATAATCCTATGGTCTTTAACTGCTTTCCTAATTTAAAGATATCATAGGAAACAATACGACTGTTTGTATTAACGTTTGTCTTATGTGCAAAGACATCAAGTGAACCATCAGTAAACAGCTCAAGCTTTAATGCAAGGCTTCTGGCTTCCATTTCAGGCTGTTCCAACAGTTTCCTTCTTAATGTCATAAGCGTTGGTTTTTCATCAGAATAATAGCTGTCCTGATAGACAAGCATAACACATCTGTCAATAATGCTTCTATCTATTGGCTTGATGCCATCTCTATCCAGCTGTTCAAACAGTGACATAACAAACTGGCTTTTATCGCCAACAGGATTGCCGCTGTCACCATAGCCTTCATTCATATCCATAGCATTAATATGATTACGGCTTCCTGCTGCAATAGATATAACTTCACCACCAAGTTCCTGTACAAGTGATGTATATTCAGCCTCTGGATCACATATGATGATGTCATCATCAGTAGCCAAGGCTAATAGAATAATCTGCTCCTTTGTAAGGAATGACTTTCCTGAACCTGGCACACCTAAATGAAAGGCATTGGGATTTAATAATAATGACTTATTCAATAGAATAAGATTATTAGTAATGGCATTCTGTCCATACCATATACCGCCTTTATCTACGATTTCCTGTGCCCTGAATGGTATAAATACTGCAAGGCTTTCAGTTAATAATGTTCTAACAATACCAAGCTTATTAGTACCAATAGGAAGTACTGAAGATAATCCATCAAGCTGACGGCTTGCGAAAAACAATGGTGTCAGTTCACACATATATTTCCTTGCGATAGACATCAGTACCTCGGTATCATTGTCAAGTTCCTCCTTTGAATCAGCAAGATGCACAATCGTCATGCATCCAAGCATCATTCTTTGGTCCCTTACAGTCAAATCGTCCAAAAACTCCTTGCTTTCTTTTCTCTGTGCCTCCATATCATAGGGGATAGCTGCACTGAAGTTATTATTGGCATTCTGCCTTCTTTGCCAGTTTGTAATATTGGTTTCAACACCTAAAAGCCTGTTTTCTACTTCTCTTACTGCTTCATCAGTAGGAACAGTTATAACATCCATTGAATACATAAGATTCTTATTAAGTGAACATAGTTCAGCTATAAAGCTGTCCTTAATATATCTTGCATAATCGGATAGATAAAGAACACGTCCATATTTATCACCAAGCTCAAAGTATTTGTTGTGAAATACCGGATGATGAGGACAAATGGCATCCTTAAAGTGATGTCCTTTCCTCATGGATTCATTTAAATCAAACTGAAAATATTCCTCTTCACCGTTTCGATAGAAATCATGAAGTATTTTCAGCCGTTCAATCGCATCAAGCTCTTCAAGCTCTGAACCAAGCTTGGCGAAGTGTGAAGACAGTTCCACTGTTGTTCTGGAAAAGAAGTTTCTTGCTTCATCAATGGTACTCTTAAATGCTGTAATCGTTATATATTTTTCCTGGGTCATGCCATCAGCACCATCTACTTTTTCTAATAACATGTCATTGTATTCCTTTCGGTATTTATCAAGATGGTCATTCTTCATTGGAATAAGTATCTGTTCCTTGAACTCCTTAAGATTGATCTTATGATTGTTGATGGTAATTTTTGTGATAACAGAGCTATCAAGTGAATTAAGAAGCTCACTGTAGTTAAGAAACATGCCAACTTTTTCCTCTTTTGAGGCAATGGAATAGTTAATATCCTTAAACCTGTAGCTTTTTGAATACTTGTTGTTGGAACAAAAGATACCATCCCTGTAGATGGTATCTATGTCAATGATATCCTGTGCACTTTTAGGAACAGTGAACTTATCCTTGTTTTGCCTTTTTAATCTTTCGTAGCTTTTTATCATGCTTTTTCTCACGCTCCTCTCGTTTTTGTTTTTCCTTCATCAGCTCATAATAGAAATTGTATGGCTGATATGTTAAATCTGTATACGTTAATAATAATGACCTTACAGCATTGAAAGCTATCTGTTCTGCTGTCATTCCCTGATATTTTACAAAACCTAGAGCTGCAAAAGGAACTGCTGCTATCATGCATATCCAGCTGGTCAGCTCTGTACCCAAAGTATCAATGCATAAAAAATAAAGCATAACAGCAGTTGCACATGCCAGTACAGAAAAAAACACTGTCGCATGGTTAATCCCATAAACAGGCTCTCTGTGTACTCCCGAATTTCCTTATTGATTTTTATTTCCATTAAATTTTCCTCCATTTCCTAATATAAACAAAGAACTGATTTAGATAATCAGTCCTTTGCATTGTTATATTTTAATTGATGTTTTTTTACAAAATCATCAAATTCCATTGTGGTTATTTCACCATTTAAAAGTCTTTTATGTTGAAATTCCAATTTAGTTCTAAACTGAATTTCATGTATGAAATTATTTAATTCTTCATCAGTTAAAACATTATATGTTATTCCATCAAAGGTCATTTTTCTAAAACTCGTATCGCTAATCAAATCTTGAATGACTTTCTTGACATTCATAGGTTCTTCTCCGTTTAAAACACCTTCTTCAGATTCATATATGGCTTGATCAATATGTTCTACTCTCATTAAATCATCATAGCATTCATAACTCATTACAACAAACAATCATCATCTTTCATAATGAAAACAGGCTCTCTGTTTTTATGAGTAATATCAGATATTTCATCAATGCTATTTAAATTGTCTATATCTTTCATTACAGGCATTTCAATCAGCTCCTTTTAACATTTTCATTATATCATGATATTCGATTTAACAAAAATGTACGATAGTATTTTTTATAATCCCATCATATCCTTTACAATATGATCCGACATCTTCACAGTACCAACTAGAACAAGCATGTTGAACAAAATCTCGCCAATATATGTCCAGACCATTGTTATTGCACTTGCTGAAGTATCAACATAAGGTGCTGAACCTAGATAGGCTGAATAGATAACACACGACAGTACAATAATAGCTCCTTCCATGCATACACCTATATATGATTTGATAAACGAAACTGCTATTGACTGTGTACCTTCACTTGCACTGGCTGAAAGTGGTATAGGTGAAATAGCAGTATACATATATATCTTAAAGAATCGTCCATAGACTGTCAGTATAAGCACAAATGACATAATGGTTATAAATATGCCACCTAAAAGTGTAACAGCCCATACTGGTATGCTTTCAAGGAAGCCACAGTCATTGACGGCATCAATTAGTTCCTGAGGCAATGTTGTTGAGCTTGCACTTCCAACACCTACAGTTGATATAATCTTTGATAAAATACCCTGAACTATATCAAATATTGCAAGCATGATATCCATACCATAAACAACCATGCCTCGTGCTATCGCAAAGCGAAGAAACAGCTTTACTGCCTGTTCTGGTCGTTTTATTTCTGATAGACTGGTACATGTTTTAACCATTCCTACCACAAAGAATAGTACTAATAATGCTAATCCTATAGCTTCAAGTCCTCCATTGATACTTACAATAACATTCCATATACCTCCACCCTTGAAATCCTGAGGCGACTCAGTCAGAAGTGACCATATTTCAGCTAATTTATCATTCCATGTATTAATGGCATTGGTAAGGTTATCAATAACTCCATCCAAGATACATCACCTCCTAATTATCCTGTAATAAGTGTTAGTATTTCTTTAGCAAATGTAATAATAATTCCTCCAGCCACAGTCATAAATCCATTGGCCCTTTGTGAGGCATCATGGCTCTTTAAGCTTAAACCTACCTGAACAATACCAAAGCCTAAAAGAATCATGCCTATAGCTCTAATCATACTGAAAATAAAATCTGATAGATTATTGACTACTTCTAATGGATCATCCTCTGCAAATACTGGCATAATTCCAAAACTATAAACAATTACTCCTAGAGTAAACAACAAAAACATCAGTTTTCCTTTCTTTGATAATTTCATAAAATCCTTTATCATAATTTCTCATCCTCCATTTATCTTTTACTTTAGAAATTATTTAAATCTTCATTATATTTTTAATTTAAAACAAAAAAGAGTGACTATCACTCTTAATTAACATTATCAATAATATAAGTATCTAAACAGGTATAACTGTATAATCATGATACTCTTCTTCATACTGTTTTGTTTCATAATTATAGTCTTTTATTCGTTGATGTAATAAATTATCAGGTACTGGAAGAGTATGGCCATCTTTATCTACAATAGCCCATTTAATTGTATTGCCTTGAAAATAGGTAACGTTTTCAACAGGCTTGTTGAATTCTGATTCATTAACCTCACATTTAATCCATCGTAACTGATTATTTCTGCATTTATGTAAGGTGGCCTCTGATATCCAGTCATCCATAACATCAATACATTCGACATAAAAGTGTACATGACCCTGAAATTGAAGTAAAACATAAAGTTGTCTGGTATCATACTCAAAAAGAACATCAACTGTATCTCTAGTAGCACTGTAATTTACTTCCATAATCCTAAAATCATGAAACTCCCAAAGCATATGCAACAATTGATCAGCACTATTATCCCTGGTTGACACAACATAATAATAATCCATTTAAACACCTCCACAAATCTTTGAATGATCTATTATATAAATAGTATACAGTAAATATATTTCAAAAGAAATTAAAATAATTGTGATTTTAATTGTTATTATTTCTTTTTTCTTTTTCCAGATTACTGAAATATTCTTCCATATCCTCATCACTGTATAATTCATATTCATTATCACTAAGCATAATATTCTCCCAGTCATCAATGTTATGTCTTATCTCACCATGCTTATATGGTTTTGTATTTCCATCACGAGTATATTTCACATTGGGATGCTTTAATATGTTGTATTTTCTATCAAGTATTGGTCTTTCACCTCTGATAAACAAAAGTGCATAATCATTATCAAGAAGTCTTACTTCATCAGGTGTCAATAATTCGCGACCTGCCTGCTGATAGTTGGTTGAATAGTTGCCGCTATGGCCAGTAGACTTTCCATAGGTATTTGTATCGACAGTTTCCTTGCCAAGATATTCACTCATAAACTTATGGGTGCTCTGTTCATTGCCACCAAGATAATATAGACTGTCACAGTTGCCAACAATGCTTTCCCATGCATCCTTATACAATGCCTTAATCTGTGCAAGATTTTGGATAATGATGGATACAAATATCCGTCTTGAACGCATTGTAGATAATAGCTTATCAAATTCATCAGGAAGAGCAACATTCGCAAATTCATCCATTAGAAAATGGACTGGTACTGGAAGCTCACCATCATGAACAATATCAGCCTGATAGTAAAGCATCTGAAACAGCTGTGTATAAAGCATACCGATTAAAAAGTTAAATGTTGAGTCGTTATCAGGTATGACTGCAAAATCGCTGTCTTGCGTTCTCCAACCTTATCAAGCTCCAGTTCATCAGTTGCAGTCAAAGCTGCAATACTGTCAAGATTAAATGCTGCTAGTCTAACGCCAACACTTATAAGTATTGATTTTGCAGTCTTTCCTGCTGCCTGTTTATATATCTTATACTGTTTTAATGCTAAGCTATTTGGCTTAAAGTATTCAAGCTTTTCAAACAATTGATCAAGTGGACTCTGATATGATTCATCATCCTCACGAACCTCAGCTGCTGCAATCATTTCCATGACCATAGTGAAGTTCTGTTCATCCTCTGGTGCCTCATGCAATAAATACAAGCACAAAGCCTCAAGCAGGGCAGTCTCAGATTTTTCCCAGAAGGGATCATTGGTTTGACTGCCTTTAGGCGTTGTATTTCTAATGAGGTTTGTAATAAGCTTTAAGACATCCTTGTCATCATGAATATAGGCAAAAGGATTATAACAGTGGCTTTTATCCATATTGATTAAATCAACCACTTTTATAACGTAACCATTCTTTTCTAGAAGATATCCAGTATCTCTTAGCAGCTCGCCTTTCGGGTCAAGGACAACAAAGCTTGTATTGCACTGCATAAGATTTGGCTTTCCATAAAACCTTGTCTTTCCTGCACCACTTCCACCAATGACTATTGTATTAAGATTTCTTCTATGCTTCTTTCCATCAAGTCCTATGCGTACATTCTGGCTTAGTATCTTGTTTTGAAAGAAATCCTTATCAGCATATTTACGATTTACAGCTGAAGGACTGGCCCATTTGGCTGAGCCGTATTCCTCCTGCCGTCTGTAGTTCTTTCTGCTGGAGAAGTAGATGATAATACAGCATGCATAGATAACTAAACATATAAATATCATCCTTGGTGTATCACTACATAAGTTAATTGAAAAGGGATGATTCAATGCTTCAGTAATATCACCTAATGCATTAAATAATCCCTTATTGATATATGGGGCAACAATAAGTGCAAGCCATACAACTGGTATAACTAATACAATGAAGACAATGATTTCAGACTTATCATCATCGTTCCTCATATCTGTATCTTTCCCTTGAGGTTGTAGCCATAGCTGACTTGTTGATGATATCCTCAATAAAATCATAGCTCTTGTGTTTTCTAATCTGTTCATCTCTTAAATCAGTTAGAGCCTTAATAATAATTCTTCTTTCAACATCAGTGACCTTAATAGTTACAATGGCTTCCTTCATAAACTATCTGACCTCCTGATTTTTCTTTTTATCTTTTTCCTGTCTTTTATATAAGGCTCTTTCCATTTGCTTGTTAACATCATCAGCAAGAGTCTTGATTTCAGTGAGATTATGTTTCATTTCCTTGGCATCCATGCCACTGAAATAGGTTACCGATTCATTAGCAATACTTTGACCGTTGTTTTCTACACCTAATTTAGAACATAGAATATAAGCAGAACTTTCAACAATAAAGCCATCTCTGTTTCTATTGATTTTTCCATACAGCTTTTCAAATTCTCCATAGCATGTTTCTCTAATAAAACCATTAAGAAGCTCATCTCTAGTAAGATTCTTGCAGTAATAGATAGTCTTGTCCTCTGATGAATAATAAACTGAATAATTGGATTTCATATCAGACTGCTTGACTGGTATACCACCATAGGTTAAGGCATGAAGAATATCAGGTGTTCTCATACCTTGAGATTGTTCTACATCACCATTGACCTGTGATACATCAAATACATATTTAATAGCATAGTTAACACCAGTTGAACCATCTCTTTTTGTATACTCGCCTTTAGGCTCCATAATTTGAATACCTTTTTCACCCTTGTTAACATAGATGCCAGTTTCTCTCCAGTGAGATGCATCCTTTAACATTGTTGCATCAGGATTCTGTGCCATAACGAGCAAGGTATTGAATACTGTATAATCAGTATTAGCCAGCATCTTTAGATAATCAAGATATATTGAAGGATTGCTGGCAATCTTCTTTACCTGTACATCTGACATATCATAAAGTCTTTTTCTATTATCGATCATCATCTTAGCATACTCTTCCTTTGACATACGTTTATTAGAATTATCTGTCTTAGGATTTTCCTTGTTTAACATTGAATAAATATCATCCATAAATTATTTCTCCTTTTCTTTTTTATATTTATCCTTAAATCATATTCAATATCTATTTCACTTCCTTTCATAATGAACATGCTTTAAGAATAGCTGTTGTCTTTTCATGGCAACAAAAAAGCACCGTATTTTTAAATACGATGCTTTGTTCCTGCTATGAAATTTACTAATTTTATTTCATTGACAAATTTTTATTTAATTTATTAAACATAAGCTTTGATTCATCAATTGTATTGCCTTCAATATAATATGAAACAGCAGCTTTACCAATAGCAGTTGTTCCAGTAGAAGCAATAGCCGAACTTATAACAGAACCACTTCCTGGGAATAGTCCATTTAAAAGCTTTGTAGATTGCTGTGCTATAAATCTGAAAGTATATCCAGCACCAGCAACACCACCCATGCTAAGAATAAATTCTCTACCAGTATCTAAAGAAATATCTCTTCCACTAAGTGAAGCAATCAAACATACTAATATAGCTTGTAATATGATTAGTATATATATGTCAGATACAGGAATAGGCGTTAATGCTACAGTTGCAGATATTCCTGAGAAAATAGTTATCAAATGATTAACCATTCTATCAATAACTTCATCCAATCTTGCAGCCATCCTTAATCCCATCTGCGCCTCTAAATTAGGGATGGCTTTTTCCAATATATCAAGCAATTCCTCGATTCCATATCTGCCATCAAAAGCAATCTGTAGATTATCTTTATCATATTGTGGCAGTTTTTCAATATCTTCAACACTTATATCCATGCCATCAGGTGTTTGCCATTCTATAAGAGAAGATACAGCTATAATATTGTCAATCCATAAATTATTCTCCATGATGATACTTTTATAATGATAAACCATTTCCTTTATTTTTGATATTTTATACTCATTGTATTCTGATGGATTTTTCATTCTTGCAGGAGCCATTTCATCACATTTATTAACAACTACCACTATAGGTAGTTTCACTTTATTGACTTTGTAATAATTCTTGGCTACTTTTTTCATGAACGCAACATCAGAACTAATATCATCACGATGAGTACAGTTTAACATCATAATCGCTACATCTGGTGAAAATTCATTAATATCTTTGATAAGTTCTTTTTCAGCAGAAATATCTTCATCTAAACTATTTGATTCTGCAATACCTCTAGTATCCATAATATCCATTAATATTCTATCACCATCTTTGTAGTGACATATTTCAGCATCTCTAGTACAGCTAGTTGTATCACTAACTTTAGCTACATATGTACCAAATAGTGCGTTGATTAAACTACTTTTACCCACACCAGTTCTACCAATTAAAAAAATTCTTGGTGGTCTGTGTGCATCAATCCCATCCATTAATTGTTTCAGATCTTTATCACCTAGAACAGTCTTTTTAATCATATTTCTAGTTTCAGCTGGTATTTCCTTTGGCAGATTATCAATAATTTCACCTGCTTTTAGATAGAAGTCTTTCATATACTGTAATCGTTGTTCTATCTTTATTTTGTCATCTTTCATCATTATTTTCTCCTCGAAATAATTATATCATTTCAAGAAATGTTTATAAATATATAAATTATTAAATGACATATTTAAAAAAATAATTTATATGTTATAGTAATTAAGAGAAAGGAATTAGTTTACGTCTGTAATGATATTTATCACATCAAAATAGGGTTAAAAGTTATCATTGCATTATGAATTGAAAATTCGTAATGTACTTCATTACAGTTTTAGTATTCCTTTCTCATTTTAGATTTTACAAATTCCGAATTACTATTTTTCATTTCGTTTTTTGGGACACTTTTTGCAGAGGATCGTCTTTTGACTTTTGACTCTGCACTTTTTTTAATTCGTTAAGTTCTTTTCTAACTGATTTCTTCTTAACACCCTTTGAGATATGCTCGAACTGATTCTCGTCCCTTTTCTTTGTTCGAGCCATTGTGGGGTTGTGGCTTTGTGTCTTTTCCTCCTTCTTAATTGAATTCAATAACTCTTCAACAATCTTGTCATGCTCCTCTTCAGTAAGAATTGGAGTATTTTTAAATTGTTCATTCATATTCTTTCTGCTGTTGATGGAATCTCTAATTGCCTGTGTATCAACAGTTGCAAGTTCAAACTTATCAACTATTCTGCTAATCTTTGAAGCATCTTCAGCTCTAACCATAATATCACATATGCCATCAGTTTTATCTTTTTCCTTTAGTACGCAATATAAAACTCCATAATGTTTGGCTTCCTTGCAGAACGTTTGTAAATCCTCATGTCTGATTGCGAAGACCTTTAATTCTTTTCCTGATTTAAGCATAGCATTGAGTCTTGTTTTTCCTTTGACTTTTTTCTTATCTGTAAGTATTGCATATAATGTAACAGCAAGAGATTTAGAAGCAGCACCACCAGCTTTTAATGCAACGCTTGCTGCCATCTCAATACCCTGCATGGACATACGCATCATCTGATCAGCTGTTTCGCCATTTGTACTCATACTTTTTATCATCCTTTCTTTCTAATTGTTTAGCCATCTCTAAATCGTTCTCCATTTTTGGTGAACGTTCTTTGATATCATCATACAGTTTCACTTCCTTTCGAAGTTTCTTAAGTTCATCAGTTAATGAATCTACATCAGCTTGTAACATTTCCTTTGTTTCAAGGTTTTTGCATCTTCTTATCTTGTTGTAACAACAACGTCTCTTCTTGGTAAGACTTTCTATTTTTTCATTAAGCTCATTTTGTTTTGATTCAAGTTCTTCAAGCGTATTGATGTTATTCTTTGACAACAATATTGCTTCATTAGATATCTTATCCATATACCTTAGCTCCTTCTTAAAAATAAAGGACACCTTCTTGTTGTTAGGTGCCCTTTGGGGAATAATTCCCATACGATACATATAGTGAAAATACAGGGCTTTGAGTCCTGTAAGTTTTTTTGCCTTCTTAATATTGCCATGATAATGATATTTAACTGTCTTTTGTTTAGGAACAGATTTTTTTGAAGGAGTTTTTGTAAAGATTCGATACTTGATATTTTCCTCACTGTATTTTTCATCCTTCGTTAAATTATGAAGTCGATAGAAATTTTCACCACCTGGAGGTTTGACTGCAATGTGCTTGACATTGGTCTTAACTTCATATCCCATGTCTTCCATGTTTTTGATAAACATAGTGAATGACATACTATTAGCAATAGCTCTTTCAACATCATCAATAATAAGTGAACGTCTAGTAGGAATACGCTGATGTTCATCATGCCATTCCATGTAGTGTTTACCTTTTCTAGGATTCTTAATAACACTCAATGAGTATTCCTTGCATAGCTCATCCGATAATCTTCTAAATCTATCGTAATCACTATGACTATCTAAAAATCTTTTGTGAGTACTCCATGAAACAGAGTTGACTACAAAATGATTATGAAAATGTTTTTTATCAAGGTGAGTTGTAACTACTACTTCAAAATCATTTCCCCACATTCTTTTAGCTAGTTCAATACCAATCTTATGTGCTGTTTCTGGAGTCACTTCTCCAGGTCTAAATGACTGATAACAATGAAAGGCTAATACACCATTTTCCTTATGAGCTGCTTTCTTAGTAGAAATCATTTGATTTAAGGCAGTAGAAGGTTCACAGTTGATACCACTCACATAAAACTGTTTCTCTGTTTTTAAATCATTCACAGTATATTCAATAACATTTTTTAATCCTTTAAATTCATAAGTACTAATGTCTTCATTTTCAGTCTTCTCAGGATTGGAAGCATAATCAAGAACTCTCTTGAGATTATCCTTGACTGCCCATATCTTTGTTGTTGCCATTTTTAATTTCCTCCAGTTTTGTTGGCTGATTAATAAGAGTGATTATTTTAAGAATCTGATTTTGAAGTCTCTCATAATCATTCTTGTATTTCATAATATCAATTGAACCAGTCTTATATGCAATCACTGTAAGCTGATTAATGTTGTTTCCTATAAGTCTTAACTGTTTAATAGTTTCTATCATATCGGGTGAAGGAAGAGAGGAAGGGACTTCCATCCTCATTAGTGACCTCATATACTCTTCTCTTGATAGACCAGTCAAAGCAACACGTTTATTGATATCCTTGAACTCATCTTCACTAAGTCTTACAAGTATGGCTTTATTTCTATTTTTACTCTTCATCTTTATTCACCTGCATAAGACACATTAATACAATACCAACAAAAACACCTAATACAAATATTATTAATTTTATCATTATTTCCATATACATCTCTCCTCGTAATTGACTGGGGTCTTAGGGGTACATCCCCTGAAAAACTGACTTTTGATATCAAAAGTCCCTGCTTGCTACAACTTCGGACACGTAGTTTATCCTTTTATTTATGAATTTTATACCAGCCCAGAATACTCTATCTTTCATATTCATAGCTTCTATAAACTTCAACAGCAACAATATCAACATCTGTCACATTATCTTCATCAAGAATGATTTCTTCACTATGATATTTTTCTTCAACTTCTTTAACAGCTTCTTCCTTGTTTTTAGCTTCAACAATTATTTGTTTTTGAAGTGTTTCAGTAATCTCAACTATATATTTCTTCTTCATGTATTTATCATTTCCTTTCAATTTTTAAATCGTCAAATTAAATTATCAATAATATGCGTAGTCAAATTATTTAAACAATCTTATTCAAATTATTTGAGTTAAATTTATAGATTAATCATTTTACTTGTTTTAAAAAAGTCACTTTATTTTATTCGATTATTAAAAAAATGCAGATTATATTATTAACTGCATCCCTTAATCAAATTATTTTATTGAGCTTATTCATTTTATTTTATATAAAATCGTCAAATTATTTAAATCAAAAATTAATTTTTCGACATACATATTACTTAAAATATCAAAAATATTATTACGTTTTTATTAAAGTTTATGAAGTGATTTTGTCAAGTAGACAATTTAAATAATTAAAATGATTTGCTAT
>JAJQEL010000034.1 GCA_021201655.1 Erysipelotrichaceae bacterium
GAATAGCAAATCATTTTAATTATTTAAATTGTCTACTTGACAAAATCACTTCAGTCATGTTGATTTTCAACATGATAAAAATCAAAACTCATCATGTTCAAATTCCTCCATCATTTTTTTTGAGATTTCATTCATATTATTGATTTGCTTGATTTTGTAAGCCAAACATCCACCACTACATTTCATCACTAAACGAAGATGACAATCATTACATTTTTTACTATAAGAAGTATTATAGGCGTAAGCATCAATACTACGTAGATAAAAGTTATATAGCTCACTTATATTAGCAAAATTCTTGATATTTTGTTTTGTTGTCTCTGATAATCCAAAGCATCTAACAGCTACTAAATCCTGACGAATATCAATAACTGGTACACATTTAACAGTATTTGTAACAATATTACTATTGTTGATATTTTGTTTAATAAAATCATCTTGTAAATATTGATTAAAGCATTGTAATTCTTCTTGAGTAACTAAGCAGGATGGGATTTTATTACAATCAAAATTAGGTATGATGCCACGCGATAATAAAGCATGAAAGAACTCAAACATACGTGGTTTCATCGCATTAAAATAAGTATGAGCATCAATGTTACGATTTTCATCCATATTAGGAACTGTGATAGAAACACGTACATGATGTTGATTAAATTTAGTTAAAAGATCTATCATATATTGATATTCAAAATTCTCACCATACATATTGATTCCTAAAGTCACTCTGTCATCACACATTTTTTGATTAATTAAAACGTCTAAATTATCAGATAATATTTCATATTGCTTTTTACCAATATCTTTTGGTGAATTACAGTTAATTAATAAATGAGTTTTAGGATGACAGACAACATCCCAAAACTTATTAATAAGAATTCCATTAGTATAAACAGTAATTCCCTTAACTTTATCATTTAAAATTAACTTTCGCATAAAATATTCAAATCTAGAGTGGACTGTTGGTTCACCACCAATAAGTCCTACAACAGAATGACTACCATCACCAACTATAAATTCAACTGCTTGATCAAATGCTTCTTCCGTAATCTCATTTTTGTCTTTATTAACAAATTCATTGGCAAAGCAATATGGACAACTAAGATTACAAACATCTGTCATCATAATATTTGCCATATTTACATCTCCTTTTTATTGATAATATCTAATACTTCTGCTATTGTCATATCTTTCTTTATTAAGCTTGTATCAATTTCATATCCACAACTATCTTCAATTTCTACGATTAACACCATCATATCATATGAACATAATCCTAAATCACTAGCTAAATGTTTTTGTAGTATATCTTCTTTTGCTTCAACATTTATTATTTTACATAATTGTTCTAAATCCATATTCCCTCTCCTATAAAAAAACACTACGAATTACGTAGTATTTTATGTATTATTAAATATTCATATCAAATTCGGGCAAAGGACTTATTTTTCGCCTTTACCACCATTATTGTATGATCCACCATACCGATCAGCTTTAGTATATCCATAAGTACTATTGTAATATCCACCATAATTATAATCCTTGCCCGAATAGCCATAGGTCTTATTATAATAGCCAATGACTTCATAGCCTGCATAATTATAATCCATCCTAGTATAGCCCATTGTTCGTTATAGTATCCACCATAGCTAGGAGAGGTATATCCTGTTTCGTCATTGTAAAAAACACCATATTTTTAATCTGGAGAAGAGTACCGTGTAGATTATTGCTACCACCTATATCTCCACCACCACTATATCCACTATAGCTCATATAAATACCTCCGTAACAACATAACTTTAATTAATTATATATATTAAGAGTTAAAATGTCAATATTTGAAAAAAATCGAATTGGTTATCTAAAGCAAAAAAGCAGGAGTAACTCCTGCTTAAGAAATAAGATCTATGATTTTATTAACATTGTCTGTACCATTTTTAATGCCAAGTCCAATCAATATTGCAGCAATAATACTGATAATCATGAATATAAAGCCTAATATGTGAATGATTGGATGAATTTGAGAACCGAATAATATGAGAATTAAGGACATTGAGGAAGAAATGATGGAGTAGCTTAACCACTGTTTTAAACGGTTTAACATTTTTGTTTGATATTTGACTTCATTCACGTAATTTTGTTTTAACTCAGCATTCATTATGATACCTCCTTATTAATATGCTAATCCTGGATCGAAGAATCCAAGTAATACACCAACAAATGCAATGACAACCAATAATAACATAACCATGATAGGTGACATTTTTCTCTTAGATAATAGATACCAGCAAAGTATTACAAATGCAGCTGTCAACATACTAGGATATACTTCGTCTAATTTATCCTGTAATACTAAATATGCTTCACCTTCAGCGTTTAATAACTGAAATGATGTTGTGACACTTACCCATGTTGCAGCAACGGCTCCAATAACGATACCACCTAACATAGTGATAGATTCTCTTAAAGCTTCACCTTGGGCACCAACTAAGAAGTCAACAGCTTTTCCACCTAAATCATAACCCATGAAATAAAGGAATCTCATACCAAAGTAAGCAAATAAGTTCCATACGATAATGTAGAAAATAGCACCAACAGGAGAACCACCTGTAGACATACCTAAGGCAATACCGAGTAAGATAGGAATAATAGTACCAACAACTAATGAATCGCCAATACCGGCAATAGGGCCCATTAAACCAGCTCTTAAACCATTGATTGTTTCATCATCAACATCTTCTGCTCCATTAGCTCTGGCTTCTTCTAAACCAGCTGTAATACCAACAATAATTGTACCTAATTGAGGCTCAGTATTAAAGAATGCTGTATATGTTTTTATGGCATTAGCCTGATCTTCTTTTTTATCATATAATTCTTCAATAATTGGCAGCATTGACGTTAAGTAACCAAATGTTTGCATATGTTCCTGTGAGAAACAAGTTAAGTTACCATAATACCAATGATGGAATGATTTATTTAATGTTTTTCTAGATATTTTCTTTTCCATGTTAGATATCCTCCTCTTCGTCATCAAAATCACCATCTGCTACTGCAGGCTTAGACATTGAAACCATTTTAATACGATAGTTAATTAATGCAAACATACCAGCAATCACTGTTGCGGAAACTAAGTTAATACCTAAAGCAGCTGCTAAAGTAAAACCAAAGAAGAATGGTACAAAATCAATAGCTTTAGTAACAATTTGTTTCAACAAGATAGCAATTCCGACACAAGGTAACAATGAACCTACAGTGAACAAGGTCTTCATCGCAATACCTTCCATAGGTAAATAAGCTTTGATTAAATCAACCATTGGAGCACCCATCTTACACATAATCATGGCAGGGATTAATGAACAAATAATATGTGAAATCCAAGGTAAAGCCCAATCAACTAAATATAATTTATGATAATCACCTTTCTCTACAGCTGTCCAGCCAATATGCTGCCATACTAAGTTAATAGTCGCTGTTCCATAGAATAATACAGTACCTAATGTACCAACCATAGTACCAAATGAAGTCGCTAATGCTTGGCCTTCAGTAGAAGCAGCATCCAAGCCATAACTCTTTAAAGCTATCATAGCTAAAGGAATACCAATATAACTTACGGCACGTACGTCTGCTGAAACAGTTCCTCCGGGAGTAACTAAAGCGATATACACAATCTGCATAGCCACACCAACTAAAATACCAGTAGCAACGTCCCCTAATATAATACCACAAACTAATCCACCAACTAATGGTCTACCTAAAGTGTAGTTACCAATAGAAGTACCACCTAAACCAGGCATACTTGATAAACAAGCAAACAATCCTAGTAAAAAGGCTTGAATCCAACTAATTTCCATAATCTTTCTCTCCTTTTTAAATATTAATAACCAAATTTACTCTTAAAATCATCCCATGTGCCAATAGATACATCTGGAAGCAATGCAAATTTAATTGTATAACCAGCTTTGGCCATTCTTTCGAATGCATCTGCTTCTTCCTGAGTAATAGATTGATTATTGCCTAATTTCACTGCTCCTTCTCGATCATTACAAGGACCAACAATCACTGTTCTTAATCCACAATCGAATCCATCATCTACTAATACTTTAGCCATATCAACAGGATTCTTTGTAATTAAGAAATACTTTGTATCACTATCTAATACTTTTTGTGATTTCTTTTTAAAATCTGCTAAACTCCAGACAAATGTTTTTTTACCACTAGCAGCTTTGTAAGCAGATTTTAAAACATTATTAGTAGCTGCTTTATCATTAACAGCAATTAAACCATCACAAGGATATTCCCTTGCCCAACGAGTACAAGTTTGACCATGAATCATACGATCATCAATACGAATAAATGAAACTGACATTTTATTTCCTCCTTCCTAAATATCGTCTTCATCTTCTACTTCAATTTTAAATTCTCTTAAAGCACTGTGTGCTTCACCTAATACCTGTTCTAATAAGGTATCATTATCAAATGTGTCTTTCATCAGTACAACTGTCAAAGCTAAAGGTAAATTCATACCACCTATGATTAATGTTTTATCACTGAAGCCTTTTTCGTTGATAACATTTAGGGCGGTTGTTAATGGTGAACCACCAATCAAATCACCTAATAAAATGATTTCATCATCTTCCGTGATAACATCAATGGCTTGTGCAAATTCTGTTGCAAATTCATCAGCGCTTTTACCATTTTCCAGTCCACAGGCAATGACATCTTTTCTTTGACCAGCAAGCATACCTAAAGCATCTTTTAGACCATCTGCAAGTTTCCCATGACTCACTAATACTTCATACTTCATTCAATTCCCTCCTTCTTAAGACACCATTATTCTAGCATTGGAAGCGTTTTTACACAGCTGAACAATGTCACAAAAAAAGCATGATAAAAATCATGATTTCAAATGACAAATGTCATCAAAAAAAGGACACTTCCGTGTCCTACTCATTAAGGGTTTGATTGATTTCTTTTTGGAAAGCTGCTAAAGATAAATCAATATCTTCATCATTATTAATCATATTGGATATGCTTATATCCAATGAACTGATAATACTTTCATATTTTTTAAATTGACTTGAGCTTCTTGTACTTTCCATAACTTCATCTAACAACGACAAATTAACTAGACTATCACCAGCTTCTTCACTAATGATTTGTATTGTTTCATCTGATTGAGTGACTGTTTTTAATGCAGAGATACCTTGTGAATATTGAATGAGGTTTTGTTGTAAGGTTGTATCATATGTAAGGAGTTTTAAGAATTCCCAGGCTAAAGTTTTATGTGTTGAGCGTGAAGACATACTTATAAGAGTGGTAGATATTTCACTATAGCCAGTTGAAGTAGAAGAGGATGGCATCTTGACACAATCCCATTCAAATTGAGAATATTTTTTGATGCGCCATGGATAAGGTTTATAGGTACGATATTCAGCTAAAGTCATGGGTGAAAATGCTATTTGACCTTTATCGAATTGATCAGATGTTAGATTTTGGTTTTGATTAAGATCTATAAGTTTTTGTACAAATGTGATGGCTTCTTTTACAGAGGACTGATTGATATAACATTCTGTACCGTCTTCATCAAATAAATCAATACCATAAGCATATATAGCATCTAGCCAATCATAATTATAAACACCATATTGGTCAATAATACCATCACCATCACTATCTTTGGTAATTTGTTTACATATATTATAGAAATCATCCAATGTCCAATCATTGTCTGGTATTTCAATACCTTCTTTTTCTAATAGTGTTTTATTGACAAACATCAAAGTTGGATTACATTCATAAGGTAATGCATATTGTTGATCTTGATAACTGCCTGCTTCCAAGGCACTTTCATAATAGAGTGAAGTATTGATATCATCCATATAACTGGATAAGTTTTCTAAAACACCTAAAGAACTAAAAGTATTAAAATCACTATTTAAAACCATAAACACATCTGGTTCATCTCCTGCTAGCATTTTATCAGCTAACCAATCAGAGTAATCATCTTTTAATATACCACTTTCATATTGAACTTCTACATTAGGATATTTTTCTTCAAATAGTGCAATGGCTTCATCAATGAGTGTATAACTTTCACTACTTGGCACATCCCAGTTACTTCCTGCAAAAATACCAATTGTTAAAACAACTTTTTGTGGATAACAAATAATGCCTACCAATAAAACGACAACAATGATCATAATTTTTGTTATTTTATTCATCTTGAAAATCCCTTGTCGTAATACCATTTTGTACCGCCCATATAGCCAATTGCGTACGATCTCTTAAATTAAGTTTTGATAAAATAGAACTGAGATAGTTTCTCACTGTACCTTCAGATAGAAAAAGCTTCGAAGCAATTTCCTTATTAGATAACCCACAAGCTACTTGTTGAATGACGCGCCATTCAGGTTTCGTAATATCTTTAACCAAATCTTCATCAACTTGAATGGAATAGTTATTTTGTGTCATTTTAGAGAACATACTAAATACTTTGGTAGCAATGTCAGGATTAATCATGCCTCCTCCTTGATAAACAGTTAATATGGCTTGGTAAAGATCATCCATTGAAACACCTTTAAGCAAATAGCCACTAGCTCCATATTTTAAAGCACTAAACACAAAGTCATCATCATCGAAAGTTGTTAGTATAATAATTTTTGTTTGAGGATATTGTTCTTTAATAGATTTGGTACACATAACACCATCCATCAAAGGCATACGTATATCCATCAATACAACATCTACACTTTGCCTCGCTAAAATATCCAAAACTGCAAAACCATCTCCAGCAGTACCTACAACCTGGATATCATCATGCGTTCCCAATACAATCTTTAAACTTTCTCTTATTAATTCCTGATCATCTGCAATAACTACTTTAATCATAATTTTCACCCCTCTGCATTGGTATCATGATTATCGTTAAAAAACCATCACTACCATCATAGTGTACTTCCCCATTAATCATACCAATTCTTTCTTTCATTTGTTTTAAGCCATAACCCTGTATAATATCATTACATCCTTGACCATTATCATGAATCTTTAAATACAAAGTATTATCCTGCTGATAAAGATCTATTTGAATATGTGTAGCATGTCCATGACGCGTAGAATTGGTAATGCTTTCCTGGATAGCTCTAAATAAGACATCTTCTTTCGTATTCTCAAAATCTATATGATCTAATTGATAATTGAAATCAATTTTTAAATCACTCACACTTGTAAATTCTTCAATCATGCTTTCAATAGCTCCTTGAAAACCATGTTCCTCTAAAGCACCTGGACGTAGTTTATTAAGTGAATTTCTTACATCACCTATGCCCTGTCTAACAACTTTGGATACAACCATTAATTGTTTTTTAGTTGCATCAGGATCAATATCAATCATCGCAATACAGGCATCAACACCAGCAGCAATTCCTGTTAAAGCATGTCCTAAGGTATCATGAATTTCCCTTGCAAGTCGCTTACGTTCATTATCTTCACCTATTTTTTCTGTAATGGCAGCATAGTTTCTTAGTTCCTGATTGACTTGATTGATCATATCTAATTCTTTCGCAATGTTTTCATTTTCTTCAATCTGATTAGCAATATAAACAATAATAAAAGTAATGAATAATAAAATATTCATAGTTTCTAATATATTTTTGCTAATCATCAACAAACTTCTGATTGAAACACTAAATGCTTCAAAATAAGCATCAGGATCAGTCATATGCATAAAAGCTGAAAAAACGTCATAATTTGACAACAAATAAATAATAACTAAAGCTACTAACATACCTCTTGTGGATTTATCTTCTCGCATATAGAGTATACAATCACAAAATACTAGTAAAATAAGACCATTATATCCCATATATAATAAATAAATTAAAATAAAACATAAAAATACTTCTAAACAACTATATATCATATTCCATTGTTTTCTAAAATTCTTATGAATACGTCTGTAATACATCACAAGTATAAGAAATCCATACAAGATAATAGATCCAAAGAATACATATAACGGATGATGGGGAATATAGGTGAGTTTGTCTAAGAAAGCTCTAGACATTTCATTTTGTATAATATAACGTGTACTTAATAAATAAACACCACCATAAAATATAACAATAATGAGATTAAAATAAATCATTAGAATATGCAATGTTGTAATCGTTTTATGATAATTATGAATACGAATCATTACTGCCACCCCGTTTCATCATATTCATTAATATTATTTTTATTAATCAATGTTACTGGTATGATAATTTCGGATTCAATACTTTGATGATTCATAATATTATACATTTTTTCCGCAGCTATTTGACCAGTTGTAATTGGTGATTGGGCTACGGTTCCCGCTACCATAGAGCTTTGATTAATCAATTGTTTAAGTTCAGGTGTTCCATCCACTCCATACACTATAACATCACTATAACCTTTTGATTCAAGTGCAGCTAAAGCACCTAATGCACTCGGATCATTAAGAGCCATTACAACATCGACATCACTGGTTTCTTCTAACATGGACTGCATTAAAGGCATTGCCTGTTCCAATTGACCTTCACATTCACCTTCGTTAATGATTTGATAGTTACTATTACCTTCAATTGTATCTAAAAAGCCTTGAATACGATCACTCGCTGATTGAACAGCAGAATGCTTTAACAAAATAATATTAGCACTGTCCATACGTTGCATCATATCATTCGCACATTGCACGCCCGCATCATAATTATCTGAAACGATTGTACAATTAACCAACTCACTATTATCCACAGGGGCATCAATAATAATTACGGGAATACCAGCATCTCTAGCTGCTTGTAATACTTCTTCTAAACCGCTAGACTCAATTGGATTGACAAAAATACCATCAACATCTGCATCTATAAAATTATAAATCTGCTCTATTTGTTTATCCACATCTAAAGCAGGATCGCGTACTAATAATTGATCCCCATTATCTTCAATAACTTTTAATAATTCATTATTAATGACTTCATAATAAGGATTATTCATTGTCATATATGTCACCCCAAAAATACGATTTTGACGTGTTGGGTTGGTATATTTCACATAAATCATGCCTATAACCAAAGAAAATATCACAATGCTACAAAATATTAATGCTTTTCTATTCACTCTCTCCATATAACCACCCATTCATATCTTATTCTAACATTTTTATACTATCGATTTGAAGTGACAAATGTAACAAAATAAATGTAAGTTATCATTTCCGAGGAAATATGTAGAAATATTATTCAAAAAGAAAAAGCAGGAAAACCTGCTTAACTTATTCACTCCTTAAAGCTGTTACTGGATCTTTCTTAGCGGCCATACGTGATGGGAAGAAACCAGCAATCAATGTTAAAATGACACTAATCGCAATCAACATAATACTATATTGGATTGGTAATTGGGCAATATTGTCTACGCCTACTAAGCTACTTACAATAGCATTAATAGGGATACACAATAGAAGTGTTGTCATAATTCCAAGTAATCCTGATACAAGACCTTCGATGAAGGTTTCCGCATTGAATATCTTAGAAACATCATTTTTAGAAGCCCCTAAAGCCCTCAATACACCTATTTCTTTTGTTCTTTCCAGAACAGAAATATAGGTAATAATCGCAATCATGATAGAAGATACTACTAATGATATAGCAACAAAGGCTATCAATACATAACTAATTGTATTAGCAATTGAAGTAATAGAGGATGTAAGAGTTGCAATTATATCTGTATAAGTAACTTGATCACTTTCATTTTCGACTTGATTATTATATGTTTCTATGAAATCTTCAATCGTATCTTTTGAATCGAAATCTACAGGATAGATAGAAATAGATGAAGGATCATCTTCCGTAACATAACCTAATGCTTCTAAGACATCTTCATAAGTTGATGGTGTTGATGAATCAGATTGTGCCATGAGTACTTTTAATTGATCATCAGTAAGATTAGTTGAAGTTGAACCAACAATGGAAGACACGTCAATGCTTGATGTATCTATACTAAAAGTGTCGAATGTTGAGGTATCAATACTTGAAGTATCAAAACTAGATGTATCATATGTTGAAGCATCCGTTGTATCTGTTGAAGTCGTAGGAGTTATATAGTATTCATAGAATGTAGCTACATAATCGACATCTTCACTGACTTCAGGAATATAAGCTGAACGATAATAAGCATTTGTTTCTGTATTTTGCCAACCAATAAATAAATATTCAATAGTATCAGTACTTGTACGCGTTGGATCTTCTGATGGTAATTCTACGCTCTCACCTGCTGAATATGTTTTTTCCGATATAACAGTTTCACCATCATAATCTAAGAAACGTATTGTATATTGTGTTGTTTCAGTTGTTGCCTCATCTGTTGATTCAGTATTTTCATCTACAATATCAGTATCCTCTGCTTCATTTTCCAACATTGTAAGTGTAGTGGTATAACTATTTTGTAATGTAGAGACATTATAACCATCAATATAAGAAGTTAATTCTAAATTCGTATCGGCATAAGCTGTATCAGTTTCTTCATCTTCTTCGAAGGTTTCACCAGTTAATACATTGGTATCTGGATCAGCTAACTGTGCTTTTACCACATCACTATTAGCAGTGATATTCATTAAATATTCTGTTAAATCATAAGTATAACCTACACCACTAGATATATCAGCATCATCACTTGCACGTAAAACACAGGTAATCGTTACAGTAGTTGCTTCATCTAAATGATCTAATATATATTCTTCGTCATCTGATTCATCAACATAAACACCATCGGTTTCACTATATAACTGACTTGTGGCAAAAACCTGATATTCTAAGCCAATCACATCTTCATATGCAAACGTTTGTGTTTCATCTTCATAATCTTCTTCATTTTCTATCTTCTCAATCAAATCATACATTTCTGAAATATCCATTAAACCTAATGTATATAAAGTATAATCAGATATTTCATTATCTTCAGTAATAATGAGAGCAACTTCGTCATAACTATTAGGCATCTCCCCAGCTAATAATTCATATTGATCCTCTAACATTGTTTCATTATCAATCAGTTGACTCCATGCCGAACTTAAAGAACCACTCATCATACTAGATGAACCTGTATCTAAAGTAGCAGGTGAAACTTGAACAAGACCTTCTTCTTCATCTTCGCGATAAACTAGTGGAGTCACATCATATCTATATTCAATCGCAGATATATAATTAGTTAATTCATCACTATGAGCCTGCAAATATTCTTTAAATAGACTAAGATTATTTTCAACAGTCATACTTGAAGTTGTGGCTACACTATCAGCTACGACATTATTAGAATAAATACTTGAGGTATCATGTTCCTCTCCACTATCAACGGTTACTCCTCCTTGAGCCATCATCGATGATAAATCAAACGTCCTTTCTTCAATTTCAATAGGATAAGATCCTAACATACTTGTTTCTAACGAAGATATATAAGCATTGACACCATTGGATAATGATAATATTAAGGCAATACCAATAATACCAATAGCCCCTGCAAAAGAAGTTAAAAATGTTCTTCCCTTTTTCGTTAATAAGTTATTAAAGGATAAATGTAAAGCTGTTGTAAATAATAATTTTGTTTTTTTAGGATGATAGTTAGCTAATTGACTATCTTCGTTATAAGGCATGGTATCAGAAATAATCTGGCCATCTTTTAAATTTACGATTCTTGTCGCATATTGATCAGCTAAATCAGGATTATGGGTTACCATAATAACCAATCTATCATTCGCTACTTCTTTTAATAAATCCATAACCTGAACAGATGTTTTAGAATCTAATACTCCTGTTGGTTCATCAGCTAAAATAATATCAGGATTATTCACTAATGCTCTAGCTATAGCCACTCTTTGCATCTGACCTCCAGATAATTGATTTGGTTTTTTATTTAAATGATCACCTAAGCCAACCTTTTGTAATACTTCAGTAGCACGTTTCTTTTTTTCTTTAGCAGATACATTAGAAATTGTTAAAGCCAATTCAACATTAGCTAAAACTGATTGATGAGGAATCAAATTATAACTTTGAAATACAAATCCAATTGTATGATTACGATAAGCATTCCAATCTTTTTCTTTATATTTCTTAGTAGAAACACCATTGATAATTAAATCACCTTTGTCATAGCGATCTAATCCACCAATAATATTGAGTAATGTTGTTTTACCAGATCCACTTGGTCCAAGTATAGCAACAAATTCATTTTGACAAAAACTAAGACTGACGTTATCTAAAGCTATTTGCTTAAACTCATTTGTTTTATAAGTTTTAGATATATTTTTAAGTTGTAACATAAAAAGCTCCTTTCGCTTGTATTCTAAAAGAGCTTTCTCAATTTATTATAAATTTAACCTCAACTCAAACTCAACTTATGGGTAACTTTATGATAAAAGTAGAACCTTCGTTAATCTTTGAAGACACTTCTATGGAACCTTGATGTAAATCTAATATCTTTTTAACAAGTGCTAATCCTAATCCATTCCCATTACGAGAATGCGACGTATCTCCTTGATAGAATTTTTCAAAGATACGATTCATTGTTTCTTCATTCATACCGATGCCATCATCAGCTATTTCAATTTTAATAGAGTCTAATTCTTGACGCATATTTATCCATATCATACCATCATTATCGGTAAACTTTAGTGCATTACCAATGAGGTTTTGCCATACTTGAGAGAGTAGTTCTTCATTACCATTATAATTGATTTCATCTAAATGAATATGTAAATCTATATTCTTATTTATCCATTGTTCTTCATATAAGAGTATAACTTGTCTGATTTGTTCATCTAAGGAAAATACATTTTTAGTGATATCGATATTTTGATTTTCTAAACGGGTTAATTGTAATATATTACCTGTTAATTCTGATAATCTTTTGGTATTATAAATGATTTTTGATGTATAAAATTGTTTTCTTTCTTCAGATAGATCTTTTGTTTGTAGTAATGTTGTATAGCCTTCAATGGCCGCTAAAGGTGTTTTAAATTCATGAGAGACATTACTAATAAAATCATTTCTTAATATTTCCATACCTGCTAGTTGTGATGTCATAGTATTGAAATTTTGTGCCATATCATGGATTTCTTTAACCATTATATTTTCTTCTACTCTAATATCAAAATTTCCATGGGATACTTCCTGAGTTGCCTGACTGATTTTAATAATCGGGATAAAGACAATTCTTTTAATAATATAAGAAAAGATAAAGCCCATCATAATACATGGCAAGGAAAACATTACAATCAAAGCTAATAAGCCAATCTGGTTCTGTTGATTAAATGCTCCAATATAAGTTAATACAATACCTATAAGTATAGTACTAATAATATATACAACAAATATGGCAAATACGGCAAACGATGAAATAATCATTAAGCTAATTCTATTATTTTTCATGATTTTTTCACAACCTTATAACCTAATTCTCTAATAGTTATTATTTGAATATCAGGGTTGTCTTCTAATTTTTTTCTTAAACGATTAATATGAACATCTAACGTATGTCCATCACCTTCAAAATCATAACCCCAAATTTCATCAATAATCTGTCTACGCGTAAATATCTTACCTATTGATGATGTTAATTTATATAATAACAGAAACTCTTTTTGCGGTAATATGATTTCATTATGATTATATGTCACTGTTAAAGTATCCATATCAATATATGTACTACCTATCGTTATACTTCTTTGATTAACACTTTGACTTCTTCTGAGTAATGCTTCAACACGCCATAGCATTTCATTGACATCAATGGGTTTTGTCATATAATCATCCGTACCTGAAGCAAAACCAATACGTTTATCATTCATTTGATCTTTTGCTGTTATCATGATAATAGGCAATGTATAATTGGCATCTCTTAACTGTTTAGTTAGCTCAAAACCATCCATATGAGGCATCATGACATCTGCTAGCATGAGATCAATATATTCTTTATCAATAATATCTAAAGCTTCTAATCCGTCTTTTGCCTGATATGTCTTATAACCATTATCACTTAAAACCATGCTATATAATTCTCTTAATTCTTTATCATCTTCTACAACTAATATTTGAAACATTCTTTATCACCCATTCCATACTAAAATACTAACATAAACTCAACCTCAATTGTATAAAAAAAGCAGGAAAACCTGCTTAATCAATAATATTTGTAGCAATTCTTTCAGGAATGTCTCTTACACTATATGGTGTATCAGTATGACCAATAGCTAAACCACAACAAGGTGTAAAGCCTTCTGGTAAATTAAGTGATGCAAGTATATCTGGATTAGAATTAATGGCCATCACACCACCCCAGATATGACAACAACCTAAATTGAGTTCTGTACAAGCCAATGCCATATTTTGAACAATAATAGCGGCATTTGAATGAGCAACATTATCATTTGTACCATTTGTTTTAGCACTTACCAAAACAAATAATGGTGCCCCATACAAAATATTAGAATCTGGATTATGTGTCATCGCAACACCAGCTTGTCTAATAGCGTCTAATACTTTATCGCTTGTTATAACAGTTAAATGAACATCTTCATACTTGCCCATACCAACAGGAGCAGCATTAGCAGCCTTTAAGATTTCCTTGACTTCCTCATCACTAACTTTTTCATTATTATAGCTACGTATTGAACGACGACTATATAATGTATCCAATGTATTCATTTTTTATCCCTCCTTTCTTATATTTCGTGGAAGTAAGATGAGCAAGTATTATAATGCAGAAATAACATTGTTAAAGAATGGGAAACGAATGGAAATTATATGAGATTCATACATCACAATACTTACTTTATCTTTTCTTTCATTACAGTTTGTATTTTAAACTTAAAAGATAAACTGAAACTAAATTGAGATAAATTTTTATCATTGATTGTCTAAAAAGTGGAAGTTTTTAATATAATTATTTGATATAATGTGTATATAAACAACTAGTTTTTTTAAAATAGAAAGGAGAACATATGAAAAGTACATATCAAATGAAATTTGGAACATTAATAATAGAATATGATAATGATGTTTTATATAAACTTCACTGTAGGCCTATAAAAACCAATATGAATGAAAATCATACACCATTTAGTGATAAAGTATATGAACAAGTTGAGGAATATTTATCAGGTAAACGTAAAACATTCGATATCAAATATGAATTAAATGGTACAGATTTTCAAAAGAAAGTCTGGCACGCCTTATTAGATATACCTTATGGTCAAACAAGGTCATATAAAGAAATTGCGATAGCGATTAATCAACCCAATGCATGTCGAGCTGTAGGCATGGCTAATAATAAGAATCCACTTATGATTATTGTTCCTTGTCATCGCGTTATTGGTAGTAATGGTGATTTAACAGGTTATGCTGGAGGATTAGAAATGAAAAAAGCTTTATTGGAAATTGAGAAATGTTTATAATGATAGAGAGGTTTTCATATGACTATATCTTCACAGTTTAGAGAATTTGATTATTTGTATAATATCACGTCAATTAATAATGTAATGAGTATTCTACAAAATGGTTTATTATGTAAAAATATGATACTTAATCAATCTATGAAATTTAATGATATTTCTAATTCTAGTGTACAAAATCGTCGTAATAATATATATATTGATGATCAGCTGCAATTACATGATTTTGCTAATGTTTATTTTAATCCTAGAAATGCTATGTTATATTATTTAATTAGGCAAGACTTAATCAATGAAATTTGTATATTACAAATCAAAAAGACGATACTAGATCTACCTCATACCATTGTTACCAATCAAAATGCTGCTGTAGCAATCGGAACACGCTTTATGACAGTAGAAGAAGCCCACAAACCAGGTGCCCTTAATTATGATAATATTTATCGATATTCCTGGTATTCTCAAGATCCACTAGAAAAAGATAAATTCAAAAAACAAATGATGGCTGAAGTTCTCGTATATAATAAGATACCACCTGAATATATTGCATGTATCAATGTACCAAATCAAAAAGTTTATGATGCTTTAAAAAGCATGGGTGTTGAAATGAAGATTTTTGTTAATGAATACTTATTTTTTAATTCAAAGGAGGAAAGTTCACAATGATTAAAATACTTATAGGCAATATATTTGATTCAGAAATGGATGTTCTTGTTAATACTGTCAATTGTGTTGGAGTCATGGGTAAAGGCATAGCCAAGGATTTTAAAGATAAATATCCTTTGATGTTTAAAGAATATAAAAAAGAATGTGATGCTCATCATTTAAAAACAGGTGTGTTATATCCATATTATGAAAATGGTGAAGTTAAAATTATAAACTTTCCAACAAAACAACATTGGCGCTCACCTTCAAAATTAAGTTACATTGTTGATGGATTACAATGGTTTGTTGATAATTATGAAAGCATGGACATTAAATCTATAGCTTTTCCAGCCTTAGGTTGTGGAAATGGTGGATTAAGCTGGGATAGTGTTGGCCCTTTAATGTATCAAACATTAAAACCACTTCCTATTACTATAGAAATATATGCTCCTTATGGAACACCTAGAGAAAAACGTGGCCAAACATTTTTAAGTCAAGAAATAGATTATAATAGTCATAACTTAAAATACGATAAAATTAACCCTCGTTGGCTATTAGCCTTACGCATCGTTAAAGAACTAGGACAATCCAAGTATAGTATCAAAGTTGGCAGAACATTATTTCAAAAAATATGTTATATATTAACAAGATATGGTGTGGATTTAGGTATTACTTTTACCAAAGGGCTTTATGGTCCCTATTGTCAAGATGTCAATACCATTATCACTATTCTAGCAAATAATAACCTTGTTTATGAAAAACAGGTTGGTGAAATGATACAATTAGTACCCACAGAGAATTTTAAGGTATCTCGATATAACTATACAAAAAAGGAATTAGAAGCAACTCGTTTGACTTATCAGCTTTTTAGAGATATGAATAGTTCATCGCAAGCTGAGATTATGACAACTATTTTATTCTCTTATGATGATCTTGCTGAAATCAATGAAACTGTAACGGAAAATATGTTATATGATTACATTCATGAATGGAAATCTAGAAACAAACATTTTCAGGATGAAATACGTATTCGTGATTTCATTAAAGAGTTAGCATATCGAAAAATGATAGTTATTGATTATTCCAAAGATTATAAAGAAAGTCCATCTTTCTAAGCATAACATAAAAATAGCATCAAAAGATGATATGATTCTCTAAAGTGAACAAAATAAATAATTAAAAGTTCACTAAGGAG
>JAJQEL010000012.1 GCA_021201655.1 Erysipelotrichaceae bacterium
CTTAGTGAACTTTTAATTATTTATTTTGTTCACTTTAGAGAATCATATCAGTATTAATCGCTTTTTTATAATCTCATAATTATCAATGATGCCTTCATATTGATTATTACCTACTATAACTTTCATATATCGATGATTATCTTCAATATATTGAATATCACATGGTTGAAAAGAATATTGATGATTTTCCTTTTTCACTATAACCAGGCAATGAATATCTAAATAATTTTGATAAGCTCTTTCTAATTCTTCAAATATAATATGATTATCATTTTTTAATAAATATTGAAACCCATAACATGCAAAAAACTCATGAATATACTTAAAGTTATCATACATATAAAAATTAATACATTGATTCATTTGATATAATCTTACTCCCACATCAAAAACTCTTTTTGCATCTATGCGAATATCTAAAAAAGCTATATCATATTTTCTTTGACCTGTCGGAAATGTTGTATAAGCTTCAATGAATACTTCTTCATTATATGTTACACTTTGAATGATACAAATGATATTGTCCCTATATTTATGATCTTTAATACATACTAATACACGCATTTCTCTCACCTAATAATTATTTTACTCTTTATTTATTTTAAGGGAATATTCTTTTAGCTCCGTTTTGTGTATTTTTAATCCTGTTTCATATTTCTTGTTTATTTGCACAAACTTATGATATAATAGCCACACAAGGAGGTAATACTATGAGTTTCAAAAAAATAAATATTAAAGATTTAGATATGAATCCATTTACCGCTATTGGTAGTGATTGGATGTTAATAAGTGCTGGAAATGAAGAAAAAGTTAATACAATGACTGCATCATGGGGTGGTGTAGGTCATTTGTGGAATGAAGATGTCGTTACTGCATATATTCGTCCTCAACGTTATACTAAGGAATTTGTAGATAGAGAAGATTGTTTTTCTTTGTCTTTCTTTGATGGTCATAAAAAAGAATTAGGTGTTTTAGGTACGGTATCTGGCAGGGATACCGATAAGATTAAAGATGTGAATTTCCATGTCACATTTATTGATGGTGTGCCAACATTTGAAGAAGCAAAATTGGTATTTGTAGTAGAAAAACTATATGCTGATACTATTAAAGAAGAATGTTTCCTAGATAAAGATGTTGATCAAAAGTGTTATCCTGACAAAGATTATCATACAATGTATATAGCAAAGGTAAAAGGTGTTTACGCAAAAGCGTAAACACCTTTTTAAACAAACAATATTTTCCTCTAGAAACTTTGTCAACTAGTTTTAGTTCTTTTAATATACGTATTATTCTTGTAGCTGTTTCATCAATATATTGATCATATGATTTTATATTGATAAATTTAAGTAATCTCAAATAGGTTCTACTGTACATATAAAGATATTTATTATATCTTCTAACATTAATAACTTCTTTGTCTTTCATCCATACCTCTTTTCTATTGAAGCCTCTTCTGGTTAAAACCAGAAGATTCTAACAGAGTAATAAGCTCTACCTGTGGATTTCACATTTTATGGTGTTATCCTGCAGCCGCACATATACAATTATAAGTTATAAGCTGCTTGTTCGAATTTATGCCTGAGTCTCTTAATTGAGACTTTTCGTGCTTTGGCACTACTTTTTCCTGGCACAGGTTGCTTCTGAACCTTTTGTATTTTTACTTATTTACTTTAAAACCCGAAACACTGCTTCATGGTTATTCCATTTTCCTTCATCATACTTATGCATTTATCATGCATTTCTACAAATTCATCAAATTTCTCTATACATCTATCTCTATCTGGTTTTATTGATCTACCTTTATCATCAACTGTACTAAAATCTGCATTGGCAATTAAGTAGGCACTATAAAGATCTCTTTGAATGGTTGCTTCACCAACATGCTTCTCTCTTTTGGATAATGATACCTTGATATATTTATCCTCAATATGATCATACTGGCTCGCTTTATATGCTTTTGTATTAACTGTTCTATATGTCCCATTATACTGCTTGCTTTTACTTTCAAGTATCGTTAAAAACAGCGATGGTGCTCGTTTGTTGATGCTGCTTCCAAAACGTCTTTTCTTTTTAAATTTGTGTATCATTTTAACTGTTCCATCCTTTTGTACTATTTCTTCTGCCTCTTCTTTTCTAACTGTTTTCTTTCCTCTTTTTACTAATGCTGAAAAATTCATTTCCTCTGCTATGATATTTGTACCATTCATAATTATCTTGTTGGCCATTATCTCATGCGGCTGTTTGATATAAGCTGATCTTTTTCTATATAGGCATCTTAGCTTTCTCCATGATTTATTATATGAATTTGAGTTATGCCATCTATCCTTGTTGCCTTTCTTATATGTACCATCAGCATTAAATTTATTAGGATTCATAGCACGTCTGCTCTTATCCATTTTCTCTAGTATTTTTTCTATCTTTCTGTCATATTTCATCACCTTTGGTGCAAGCTCCTCCAGCATAACATCATAATCAGTTGCTGCTGCTACTGTTGATACACCTGGATCTATGCCAACTGTTGCATGGGTATTGACATTCTTTAGCTTCTTTGGAGCTTCACCATCAAGATAGATAATAACAT
>JAJQEL010000047.1 GCA_021201655.1 Erysipelotrichaceae bacterium
ATTATTTTTAATCGTTAGTTATTTCAGTTTCTCTTAAATTGACGACATTGACTCATCAAGATTAGATTGATAAATTTGAATAAAACTCAATCTTTCAGCGAGTGGAACACGTGAATCTTTAGCTTGCATTAAAACACGATCATTAAACTTCAACCACGAAAGCTCTCTATTCTCCTTGTATCCGTTCACTTCATATACCTCCTATTAAATTTGAAACCATTATACCATTAATTTTCCCTAAAAAAAAGAAATTAATCTATACTTTACAAATTTATTATAATCATACAAAAATATTGTCTTTTGTTTGTTGTTATTCTAAATCAATTTATGAATTTAGGATGATATTGATAACTCTATTTATATTATAATTTGTCTACCATTGTTATTGACTTCTCCTTTGAAAGGAGGTGACACTATGCTAGCGAACATCGTCTGTGTATTTTAGCTGGAGTAATTCTTTACTTCATTTATTTATGGCTCGACACTCGCTTCAAGCGATAGCAATGCAGTGTCAAACCACTATAAAAGTTAGAAAGGGTTTAAGAACCACCATTCTTAAACCCTTTCGTCTTTATTTTTTGATGTTAGACATTATGCTAGCGAACTAACTTCGTTGATATTATAACATTGACTTCATTCGTTTTCAATAACCGATTTTTAAAGATTCATTTTAAATATATTTTATAGTATAATGGTGCATAGAGGTGAGTGTTATGCAGAAGTATTGTGGATTGAATAGTTATTATATAATGGATCAAATGATACAATCTTGTTTAAATGAAGCTACTAAGCATCCTTTTGAAAAATATATGATGATTGTTGATAATAAAGATGTTGTAGAAGAACATTTTATGAAATATACTCATTATTTAGTGAATATTGAAATAATGAGTTGGAAACATTTTTTAAAACAATTACAATTAGAATTACATCTAACAAATAAACACGTTATATCTGATACTTATTTTATTTATTTAATCAGACATGTCTTAAACACAGAAGATTTTGCATGTTTTAATAAGGAATATTCTTATAATTTGATAAACGAATTAAAACAATTGGTATTATCTTATGAAAGTTATCAAGTGAACAATGAAGATAGTGAAAAACTTCATGATTTTATGCATCTTTATCAAAGTGTTTGTCGTTATTTAAATAATGACGTTCTACAATTAGAAAGTATTTTTGAACATGTTGATATGCGTTCATTAGAACATAGACATATCTATATAGAAGCCAATCACCTTTATACAACCCAACAGTTACATCTTATCCACCAATTAGATACAGTATTTGATGTTACGCTATTTTATTATTATCAAAATGATAATCGCTTACTTAATACAACTTATCGAGGCTTATGTAAAGAAACAACAATCATTGATAAACCTACTATTATAAGTAAGAATCTTTTTAATACTACTTCTATTTCTAAAGAATTACATTATCCAATTTATCAATATCATGCAGGTAGTATGTATCAGGAAGTTAATCAATGTATTTATAGCATTTATCAAAAGATTGTCGATGAACAGCTTCATTATAGAGATTTTATGATTATTTATAGTGACTATAGTTATGTTGATTTATTAAAGGATGCTCTTAATGAACTAGATATGCCACATAATATGATAAATACCAAAGAAACCAAATATGAAACTAGTTATCAAGCTATATTAAAAATGATTAATAATAGTCATAAACATACTTTTAAAGAAATTGCTGAAGAATTATTAACCATAGAAAATTTAAATCCTGTATATATTAACTATTTAGAAGAACTTAAAACTTATCAAGACACAATTTCAAATACAGAAATGATAGATTTCTTTAAAGCCACTTTCCCCAGTCAAACTATTGAATCATCTAGAATATATGATTGTATTCAAGTGTGTGATATTGCTCATGCTCAAGTAAGTCATCCTAAGCATATATATTTTTTAGGGCTCAATGAAACGATATGTCCCCATGAATTTAAAAACACATCAGTTCTATTAGATGAAGATATAATGATACTACGCCTTGTTAAATCTCCAACTCCTTTAACAACAACCCAAAAATTAGGACTACATCAAAACGATATCGTTAAAGCATTAACACAACCCTGTTTATCTTTAACACTATCTTGTGCTTCACTATCTCTAAATGAAGAAGAATTGATTCCTTCTACATTATATAAACAATTAGATAATATGTTTCATTCTTTAAAAGCTCCTTCTATGGCTTATTTACCTAGAGAAGATTATTATCTATCAGGTGGTCAAGACATGGATAAAGATATATTAAATCAAAATATTGAAACTTATCAGTTATCATCTAATCAACCAGTGCATTTAACACCTGAATTAATAGATATACTCTATACACCACATATGTCTGTATCCCAAATAGAAACATATAACCAATGTCCATTTCTTTATTTTATGAAATATGGTTTAAAAGTTTATCCATTATTAGATAATACATTACAACCTAATGAATTAGGTAGTTTGGTTCATTATATTTTAAAAGTGAATGTTAATCAAAATAGAGATATTCATGATATTATAACGTATTATTTATCACAAAATGAAGATTTCAAACGAAAAGTAGAAGCGAATGAAACCAATCAATACTTTATTGAACAAGTTGAAAAGAATGTCGATGGTGTTTTAAAAATATTGAAATATCAACAAAGTCAATCGCTTTTTGAAGTAACAAATAAAGAAATGAAAATTGAAGATAATATAGATAATATTTATTTTAAAGGTTTTGTGGATAGATATGATACGTATAAAGATTATAGCTGCATTATTGATTATAAGTCTAGTTCTAAAGATATTGATATAAATCTAGCAATGCAAGGTTTTAATATTCAGATGCTTGTTTATTTAAAGATGGTAACCCATCTCAATGATACCAAACCAGCTGCTGTACTTTATTTCAATAGCCAAAAACATATATTATCTTCTTCTACTTATAAAGAAATTAAATTAGATGATTATATCAAACAATATCAATATGGTGGTTATGTGATAGATGATGGCAGTCATGAAGTGATTCATGCATTAGATACACATATGAAAGGCCGTTCACAGATTATTAATGTGCAATATGTGAAGAGTACAGATAATTATAAAGGTCATATTCTAAGTGATCAACAATTGGATAAATTAATCAATGTTATAGAAAAACATATTGTAGAATTATATCAGAATATTATGAACGGCCAAATAAATATATTTCCTAAAGGTAGTGATGATAATGGTATTCATCATAAAGTCAATCCATGTCGTTATTGTGATTATCATAGCGTTTGTAGTTTTGATGCATTTTATAATGATTATGATATGGTTGAAGAATTAAATGAAAAAGATATTTTAGGAGGCGATACTCATGGCGTTTAATCAAGGACAAAAGGAAGCCATTCAACAAAGAGATGCTTCTATTTTGGTGAGTGCACCTGCAGGAAGTGGTAAAACCAAGATTTTGGTTAATCGTATTATATCTTTATTACAGGAAGGCTATAATATCACCGATTTTCTTGTTGTAACATTTACAAAAGCTGCTGGAGCCCAAATGAAACAGCGTTTAACAGATGAGTTGAATGTACTGATTGCTTCTGACATAGATAATACTATGCGTGAACATTTATCATTACAATTGTTAAATATGTCTCAAGCTTATATTACAAATTTTCATACTTTTTGTAGTACATTGCTTAAAAAATATGGTTATATGATTAATATTATGCCTGGTTTTACTATATTAGAAGATCCGCAATATTTAAAAGAAGAAGTATTAACTGACTGTTTAGAACAATGGGTAAAAGATAAAGATATCCATGATTTTTTGGAACTTTATTTTCCTGGTTATTCTTTAGATTCATTAAGTGAATTGTTATTATCACTTGATGAAATGTCTCATTCAATAGATAATTTCTATGAATTTGTCGAAGATATCAATAATCAATATTACACTATAACTACTATGGAAGATTGGCCACTATTTCACTATATATCTCAAATCTTCTATGAAGAAGCCATCAAAAGCATGAATAAACTCATTGAACTAAAGGTTTATTGTGAAGAAAATGAACTAACAGAATTTTATGAGCGTCCTCAGGAACAAACAAAAAAAGCAGCAGAAAAGCCTACACCTTTTGATGCTTATTATGATTATTTAGATGAACGCATCAAGTATTTCTCTTCCTCTTATATAACTTATGATACATTTGTACACATGGTAAATACGAAAATTCCTGCAAGTTACAATATGTCATGGAAAGATGTTAATCCCAAAATCAAGGATAAATATAATAAAATGAAAGGAAATATACTTTCTTCTTATAATAAAGCAAAAGATGATTATTTAGAAACTGATATCAATAGTTTTAAAGAAAAGATGCAAATATCTTTGACGGCTTTAAATACATTATTATCTAAAAATCATATATTAGATAATTTTCAACAAATTTATAAAAAGCGTAAACTAGAACTTAATCAATTAGATTTTAGTGATTTAGAAAAATATACCCATCAATTATTGGAACCACAATATGGTGTTATAGATATATTACATAAACAGCTTAAAGAGATCATGATTGATGAATATCAAGATACCAATCAAATCCAGGAATCACTCATTCAAAAAATATCGACTTATCAAGAACCTATTATTCCTGTATTTATGGTTGGTGATATGAAACAATCCATTTACCGTTTTAGACAAGCTGATCCTAAAATATTTTCTAAAAAGTATCATACATTCTCTACCGATAAAAATGATGCAAAGATAACACATAATAGAAGAATTGATCTCATTTATAATTATCGTTCTACCAAAACTGTACTAGATAGTATTAATTATATCTTTAATGCCATTATGGATAAAAATATAGGTGGATTAGATTATTATTTAGATGATCGTGCCAAATTAAATTATGATCCTTCTTTACCAGAATCACAAAGTAAAGAAACAACAGAAATTATGATAGATATGTATGATCCTGATTCTGCTTTAGATAAAGATCAATATGAAGCACATATGGTGGCACAACGTATTAAAAATCTTGTAAATAATCAATATCGTTATAAGGACATTGTTGTACTTATGCGTACTACGAATACATTTTTAACATTTAAAAAAGTATTTGATATGTATCATATACCCAATCATATTGTTTTATCAAATGGTTTTATGAAAGCAAATGAAGTAGAAAATATGATGACATTTTTAAAAGCCATTGATAATCCTTATAATGATGTCGCATTACTAAGCGTTTTAAGACAACCATATACATGTTCCTATATTGATTTAAATACTATTGCAGCTATTAAAAATAATCAAGAGAGACCACTCTATGAATGTCTTTTAGAGAGTAATCAACCACAAGTTGTATCATTCTTAGAAACGTTTCATGAATTAAAAAATGATAGTTATACTTGTTCACCATATGAATTACTAAAGAAAATCTATGATCAAACAGACTATCTATTATTTGTATCACAAATGATTAATGGTGAACAAAGAGCGGCAAACTTACATCTCTTATTGGAAGTCATCAAACAGCAGCAAGATGATACACCATATCTTCATGAACTATTAGAAGCTTTAGAAAACGCTGCCGATAAATCACCTGCAACAGTTGCCTTGCAAAATGATAATGTTGTAAAATTTATGACTATTCATAAATCTAAAGGTTTAGAATTCCCTGTTGTTTTTGTATGTAATATGCAAAGAAAATTTAATGATATGGATACAAAGCAGAGACTCATATTGGATAAAGAAATAGGCATGACTATAAAACCTAGAAGATATGTTACTACTGAAGAATTCGGTGATATTATTGTAGAGTATGATCATGTATATAAACATTTACTTGCGCGAAATATTCATGATGAAACCCTCAATGAAGAAATGCGCATACTCTATGTTGCTTTAACACGTGCTTCTAAAAAGCTTATTCTCACTGGTGTTATCAAAGATTATGATGAAATCTCTGCTATTCAGCAACAACTATTTGTGAATAACGATCCTGATATTATTCATCGTCCTGGTGCTGATAAAGTACTATTATATAGTAATGTTAGACAAATGAATAATTCTCTTTACTGGATTTTAGCTGGCACTTTACGTCATTACGAAGTGATTGAAGATTGCTTGCTAATCCCTGAGCTAAAACCTTATACCTTAAAACTAAAACAATGTCAATTTGAAAATGAATTAACCTTCCCTTCTACCTGTGATGCACATTTTTCACTTATTATAACAAATGATTTAGAGATTGAACGCTCTATTCCTACACATCCTTACATACAACCTTTTGTAGATGATTCTATACGTCAACATTATCAAGACTTTATTTATCCTTATGATATAACCAAAGAAAAATCCATGGCTGTAACAACTTTACAGCAAATTGCTGATGATCATTATCTTAATCTTACTGATGAAGAAAATCACACCAATATCGAAGCAACTGATAAAGGAACATTGGTTCATTTATTGATGAGTTATCTTAATTTTAAAGATGATAATATTTCTTCTTTAATTAATCAGCTCTATGATGAAAAATTGATTGATGATTTAGGAAAGGATACACTAAATGATTATATGGATAAATTAGGAGGATTTATCCAAAGTAACTATTATCAAATGATTAAAGAATCTAAGTATGTCTATAAAGAAAAGACGTTTGCATATTATGATAAAGAGCTTGATCAGATAATTCATGGTATCTTTGATTTAGTTTTTGTTTATCAAGATAAAATTTATGTTTTAGATTATAAAACAGATCGTGTTACTGAAAGAAATAGTGAAGCATCACTTATTAAAAAGCATCAAGTACAGCTTGAATATTATAAAAAAGTACTAAAAGAAATGTATCATCAAGATATTATTGCTGTAGTTTACTATTTACAAATAAGTAAAGGTGTAGAATTTTAAAAGGAAATCAACTGATTTCCTTTTAAAAATATCTTCTTTTATTATTGCGATAAGAAAAACTATATGACATATTTTGTCTTGGCCTATTATTCAATAATATATAAAGACCAATTAACTCTGAACCACTCCAAAGTGCTGCTTCATACATATATGGATCAAGCAACTCGATAAAAAATCCAGCCCCTACAACACCTACACACAATATTAAAGTAACAACGCTTATAGCTATCATACCGCTTGTACCCTCACAACCACCTATACAATAAAACCAAATACCAATTAATGCGCCTAAAACAAGTGCCTCTATAGTAGAAATATATTCAAAATTAATAGATTGCATACACAGTGCAAATATAGCGGATACATAAGGTAATAAGATGCAAAGTATCTTTTTCATAACATCGCCTCCAAATGTTCTTCTATTATAGTTGACAACAATCATTCTTTCAAGACAATAATTGATATTCACATCAAATTCCAAATATTTTATCTCATAACATTATCCTCTTATGAGGTACACCCTCATATATTTTCCAAAAATCAATCGCATACAATTCACTAATAATTTCAACATATAATACAATACTATCTAATTGACATATATCATATTGAATACTATCTTGTTGAAATTGTCTGTCTTTTGATATAATTTCATTTAATAAATGTAAGAGATATTTTACTTGATGTGTTTCATCTAAGTTGCTATGTTTCTTAAATATTAGCAACTTTTCAATTAAACTATTTATTTTCCTTTTGAAATCTTCTTCATCTTCAATAATTTCTAATAATTCCCCTATACCATCTTCTAAAGCAATATATTCAGCATATGAAATCATGGTATATTTGTTAAAAGAACATGGTGGTTGCAAATTTTCTAATGCGTCATGAAATTGCCTATCCGTATACTTTTCTCTCATTTTTAAAATATACTCCCAATAGTCCTCATAACCATTTACCAAAGGGATATCACTCATCTTCATTGTATCAACCTCTCTATTTGCTTATAGTATAGCATATCTATGTGCATTATGCAAATAATTAATAATGGAAATTTTAATTATATCATATTATAATATTAAAAAGGATGTGTTGATTATGAGTTTTATTTCATCAGATGGTTTGACAACAATTTATGATATCATATGGGAACCTGAGATTGAACCTATTGGGATGATCCAATTAGTACATGGCATTGGTGAAAATATGAGTAGATATAATGAAACAGCAAAATATTTTAATGATAATGGATATATTGTTTATGGTATCGATGTCATTGGTCATGGGAATTCTTTACAAAATGGTGTCAATCCTGTTTGTTTTGGAAAAGAAGGTAGTTGGAAGTATGTTGTTGAAGATGTTTATCATATGTTTAAACATATGCAATCTTTATATCCAAAATTAGCTTGTTATATGGTTGGTTTTTCCATGGGCTCATTTATCTTAAGAACAATGATGATACAACATGATTTAGAGATTGATGCTTGCTTTTTGCTAGGAACAGGATCGCAACCTGTAACACTTTTAAAAAGTATCCATTATCTTGTCAAAAAACATGGTGAAAAGATTGGTGATGAAAATACTAGTGATTTTATCGATAATTTAGCTTTTCAAACTTACAACAGGAAAATAAAAAATCCAACCAGCAATGTAGACTGGTTATTGAAAAATGAAACTGAAAGGCAAAAATTTTTGAATGATGAAACTTGTTATAAATATGTGAGTGCTAGCCTATTTAGAGAATTATTAAGTGGCATGATTTACACTTGTGATAAAAGTAAGCATATAAAAGGTAACTTCCCTATTTACCTTTTATCAGGTAAAGAAGACCCCGTTGGTGATTTAGGTAAAGGAGTCGTAAAAACTGTTGATTTATTAAAAAAGCAAGGTGCTACAAAAGTACAATATATTCTTTATGATAATGCCAGACATGATATTTTACATGAGGAATGTAAAGAAGTAGTTTGGAAAAATATTGAAGCAAAAATTAAATAAACAATCTAGAAATTTACTAAAAGTTAAATATATAATAAATCCGTCGATTTATATAATAATATTCGACGGATTTTATACTTTTTTTAAAAAATTCACTCTAAAAAAAGAAATTCTGGAATTTTATGCGTATATATAATAGTAAGGGGGTGTATTACGGACTAATATAGATTGAATACATATACATAGTTTTCTTAGGAGTAACGCTGATAGACATCAGCGTTTTTATGTTACTAAATCGATTTAGCTTATTCAATATTTTATCAAAAAGAAGTTTAGCAAAAACGCCAAAAGTCTTGATTTGTATATTGCAAACATATATAATGTTTATGAAAGGAGATGATTGCCGTGGTCAAATCCGTTAATTTAGATGCTTATGTTAATTCTGATATCATTGTAGATCCTGTTCCAGAATTTTGTTATTCAACAAAAGAAGAATTACATCAAAAGCTTATGGAGGCCCATGAAGATGTCTTAGCTGGCAGAGTTAAACCTGCTGAACAAGTTTTTGCTGAACTAAGAAAAGAATTTAATTCTTGGATTACGAAATAATCATAAATGAAGAAGCTAAATGTGATTTAAGAAATATTTTTTATTTTTATGCGATTCACTACCGAAACAACAATTATGCTATGAAAATGTATGATAAATTAGTCAACAGCATAGAAAGTTTATCTTTTATGCCTGAACGTTATCGATTATATGAAGAGTTGTATAATGATATTGAGTTAAGAGTAATGGTTGTTGATAAATACAAAGTCTTTTATCATGTTGATATAAATCAACGTTTTTTCTTCCTGTTATTCGCTACTAGTTCGTGAAATATAAAAATCCAGCATTTAAATTTTAATATCAAAGAGCATTTAACTCTTACTGGTGATTCAAATGAATCACTTTTTTATTTAAAAGGAGGAAATAAAAGTGGTAATAAAGTCGGTAACGTTTTTAAATAAGTTTTTAGGTGAAATTGGGTTTGATAAAGATGATTTTTTAAAAGTTGAGGTGATTAAATATGTTAAATCAATCAATAATCTTACTTAACCATTTCTTAACATCTGCTGGTTTTAGTAAAAGAAATAAATTTTATGCAAGTGAATTTAAAAACGTACCCTATAATGCATATATTGATGGTTGTGATAGAAAATTAATAGAAATCAAAAAAGAACAATCTATCAAATATAAAGGTATATCTTTTTCTATATGTATCATTGGTAGTATATTTTATGAAACTCATGAACTATATATGATATCGATGAAATGTTCCAAAATTCATAAAGATGATCACCTTATCATCGAAGAATACCTTTCTTATTTAATGATTCAATTCACTACTTTTATCAATCAAAATATTTCTTTACAACTTTCTACCAATGATTTCATACAATCTCAATTCGAATCTGCATTTCTCAACTTAGAAAATACCATACAATGTCATACACATAAAAACATGTATTATCTCATTCATTTTATTTGTAGTCCTCAGCTTTACTTTATGGAGGACAATTTTTATTTTAAGATAAGTCCCATAAAAAATTGGGGTATTATTTTAGAATTTTTATTAAATATATATCAGAAAGGAGAATTTTTATGATATCTCATAGTTTAAATTTAGTAAATGAATTTATGAAAATTACAAAATATTATGAAGATAATGATTTTAAAGAAAGTGACTTTACATCAAATGAAAACTTAGCAGAAGTACAAAATGATAAAACTATAACTTATAAGGAATTGACCTTCTCTATAAGCTTTTTTGTCACTATTAATGAATTGACTGATGAATTTGAAAGTATTGGTTTTTATTGCAAAGAAGTAAATCAAGATAATCAGCTTATTATTACAGAATATCTTATTCAAATGATGTCGCATTTTATTGATTTTATAAGTAAAGAAATGTTTTTAACTATTGATGAGAATGAAATGATTATTGATTTTTTTCAATTATATCTAGAAGAAATAGAAATAGGTTATTATCCTTTAAACAATGACATGACTAGTGTTAGTCAAGGCCATTTTTACCTTTCTCGTCAATTTTACAACCAAAGACATCATGTATATCTTAATGCCATTGCGCATAGAGGAAATACAATCTGGTTACAAGCCGATTTTCTAGTAGAGTACATTGATAATAATATTAAAACAAATTAGGAGGAAATTTCATGCTTACAAATACTATTCAATTACTAAATAACTTTTTAGAAAATATAAACTTCAATAAGGATAATTATTTCTTTATTGAAGATTTTAATAATATTAATGATGAAATAGGTTCGATTTATCCTGGTGAAGAATTTCTGTTTGCGCAAAAAATTCAAACGATTTCCCATGAAGGAATATCATTTCATATTGATGTTTTATGTATTGTAGAAAAAAAGAAAGATAAGCTTTATGCCATCTCTTTCGGTAGTAAAGATACAAGTAAAAATGATCCTATGATTATTGTAGAATATATTCATCAGCTTATTATTCGTTTTTCAAATTATATTAGTACTCCATTATATGAAGGATTAAAAGATTGTATACGTTTGGAAAAAATCTATTTAGGTGCCTATACAAGACTTATGCTTGAGAAAAATCAAGATGGAAAACAATATATTATAGAAGATTATGAATTTAATCGTGAAACATGTCAAATAGCATCCAGTTTATATTTAACCATTTTCCTGCATGAAAACGGTATGATTAATTATTTATTAATATTTGGAGATGAATAATATGCTCAACTATACAATAATTTTAATGAATGATTATTTAAAAACAATCCATTTAAATAAAATCAACTATTTTTATGAAAAAGATTTCGAAACTATTACTATGATGCCTAGATATTTTCATGGTACTTTAACAGCTTGTACAAAACGACAGAGCATCATATATAACAATCATTTATTCCATATTAGCGTCAAGTGTATTGCCGATGAAAGAATTGATGAAATTTCATATCTTAGTGTTTATAGCGAAGAAGGCAATCATGAGAATCATGAAGTCATGGCCCAATGTCTCTATCAATTAATCATTAATTTTAGTTCTTTTATTAGTAATGATCTTTATCAAGCTTTATTAACAAGTCCTACAATCAAATCACTATATAATTCGATATTACAAAAACTTCAACGTAAACATCAACGTTTGTGCACTAACAAGCCATTGGATATATATGATATCAAAAAAATCGATTCTTCTAAAATAAAAGATATACCTTATAATGTTTACCTAATTATCTATATTTATGAAGACAACATCATCAATATTTCATTAATGTTTGATCTCTATCATCAACTATAGGAGGAGAAATCATGCTTACAAATGCTATTAATCTATTAAATAATTTTTTAAATACAATCGATTTTTCACAAAATAAATTTAAAGAAAGTGATTTTAAACAAATTGAACATCAGTATCATGGCTATTATATGATAGCAGAAAAACATCAATGGGTTACATATGAAGGTTATACATTTCGTGTTTATATCACTTGTGAAATTGAAAAAACTTTAGACGAAATTTCTGAAATTAAATTTTCCAGTCATGATATCAATGATAATAATTATCCAGCTGTCGTCGAATATTTATCAATTTTAACAATTAAATTTGCATCTTCTATAAGTTTTATGCTTTATCTATCATTGGACAAGAAACTTTTAAATGAGTCTTATGAAAGAGCACTATATAAATCAAAACAAAAATTCTTAAAATTTGATCATAAAGATCCTTATAGTGGTGGCGTGGTTACAGTTTTTACATCTTCAGAACTCTATGATCTAAAATATCGTGTTTTTTTATGTGTGCTTGTTAATGATAATGATGAAATAATGATGATTTATGTTATTGATCTTTATAATCAATTATTATGATTGATTTTATTGCCGATATTATTTACAATAAGATTGGTGATTGAATTATGCAAATGATAAAATATGAAGATACAAGTAATGAAATTATTTATGAATCTATAAAAACAAATGTTAAAGCACCTGTTTATGTGGCTACTATTAATCTTCATGGTGATGAGGAAAATTGTCAGGTACCTATGCATTGGCATCGTAGTTTGGAGATTATTGTACCTAAAATTAATTCAACAGAAACATGGATTGAGGGTAAATTGTATTATGTTGGACCTAATGAATTTTTAATTGTAAATAGTAAAGAAGTTCATCGTTGTCGTGGAAAAGTTTATTGCCAAAAGTATTTAGGTTATGCCCTACAAATTAATTATGAGTTTCTAAAATCTATATTTAATGATATTGACGCTTATTATTTTGATACAATATGTGAAAATCAAGATGATATTTTAAAAATATTAAATCAAATCATTAATATCTATTTTTCAAATGATTATTTAAAGAATATCCAAATGATGGGATTGATATATGAATTAATGTTTTTATTATTGTCTAATCATTGTCATTTAAAAAGTGAAGGTTATTCTATCCAATCAGAGAAACAAAAAGACAGAATAGTTGAAATATTAACATATATTGATGATGAATGTGATCATATTATCGATGTGAAGTCGATAGCTGAACATTTTCATTTATCTTATGGATATATTGCGAATTTGTTTAAGACGTATTTACATACCACCATTCATGATTCCTTAAGTTTAGCACGTATTAAAAAAATTGAAAATGATTTAATTACAACTGATAAGTCTATTACAGAGATATATACTTCTCATGGTTTTACAAATTCTAAATCTTTTTATCGTGAATTTAATAAGTATAACCATGTGACACCAAAGGAATATCGCAGAAATACAAGAAGTAAAAATACACATGAGAAATAGCTAGTTTTTTGATGATTTATTTCCCTATTTAAAGCGCTTACAAAGTGTTATAATTTTAGATAGGAGGAAAAAAGAAATGAAAAAAAATTTGGAAACTTTTAGTTGCTGCAAGTATGGTATGTGTATTAGCTGCTTGTTCATCATCTGATGAAGCAACAGGTAGTGATACTCTAAGTGGTACTTATAGTATCTATGTTCAAGGTGATGACTGGGGCTGCGGTGTTTCTAAAGCTATCGTTACTTTAGACTATGTTGTTGATGAAGTTTCTGCTGATGATTTTGTTGTTACTGAAACTAAACAAACAACTGATTGGTCAGACGAAACTTATCCTGTTATTGAAACTACTGTTGATCGTACTATTGAAAATGCTTATTTGTGTGATGCCGATGGTAATGAAACTGATGAAGCATCTCAATATGTTGCATTAGAACTTTATATTAGTCCTAGTGACGGTTCTCCTTTATTATACTCTATGAGTACAGGTTATAATACTTGGAGTGATCCTTATTATCTAACAATCACATTAAGTGATGATGCTGCTTTAACTTCTGCTGGTACTGAAGTAACTTCGTTTACTGTTGATACTGAATATACTGCTAAGACTACTTCTGCTGATGGTTATAGCACTGATAGTTATGAAGCAAGCGATGGTACAACTTATAACTATGCTTATTACAATAGTGAAAGTGATAGCGATGTATTAGTTGTTTGGTTACATGGTATGGGTGAAGGTGGAGCTGAAAGCGATGCTACTGATCCTTATGTAAACTGCTTAGCTAATGAAGTAACTGCTTTAATTAGTGAAGAATTCCAGGATATCGTTGGTGACGTTAATGTTGTTGCTCCTCAATGTCCTACTTATTGGATGGATGAAGATGGACAAAGTGGTAACTACAATGGTGGTTCTATTTCTATTAGTGGTTCACAAAGTTCATATTATATTGAATCATTAGATGAATTTATCGATCAATATGCTGAATCTGTTGGTGCTTCTCAGATTATTATTGCTGGTGATTCTAATGGTGGTTATATGACTATGGTTATGGCAATTGCTAATCCTGATAAATATACTGCTATCGTACCTATTTGTGAAGCTTTAACTGATTCATTAATTACTGATGAACAAATCGAAAGCTTAGTTGATTTACCAATGTATTTCATTTATTCAGAAGCTGATACAACTGTAGATCCTACTTTACATGAAGAAGCTACAATCGCAAGATTACAAGAAGCTGGTGCTACTAACTTACATGTTTATTCACCTGAAAAAGTTATCGATACTTCTGGTAGATTTGATGATGAAGATGGTAATGCTTATGAATATGCAGGTCACTGGTCTTGGATCTATTTCGATAATAACGAAACTGAATGTGATGACTGTGGTTTAACTGCATGGGAATGGATTGCTGAACAAATTCAATAATACATGTAACCGATAAAGGATTGAGTCAACTCTCAATCCTTTTTTCCATGCCAAATTCTAGAAATTCCAACAATTTTTCATTAAATACATCATCAATTTGGATATCCTTTAATTTTTGTATCTCATTCACACATTCACCACATATATCAATACCTATTAATTGTCCTTTACTCATAAAACTTGCCAGCAATAACTCTAATTCAATCATACGCATATCACCTTGATTCCATGATGTATGCACCACTTTCTTACTTAATACATCTTTATCAATCGACAAATAAAACGGATATTGTTTTAATAACTCATCAATCTTCTCCCATTTATCAAAGTCGTCAATATAATTATCCAATAAGCATATAACCTTATCTTGATATTTTTCTATCGTTCGGGCTTGTTTTTTACTGATACCTACTAATATAACATATTTTAAATATTGATTATTTTCTAATGTATCCAATATCCATGAACTACAGCTTAACATATCAAACATTGGTTCAATCATATCACTATGATGATCAAAAACGACTAATACAAAATCTTCTTGAATATGAGTTAACCAGAGTTCAGTGACATAATGATAATCGCCACTGTCAATAAAATGGATACCATGACTTGATTTATCTTTCATTCTACTAAGTAATTCTTCTTTTGCATTACCACTACAATATCCTTGAACACCTTCGATATCAATACAATCAATCCAATCAAAATTTTCATGTTTATAAAAGCTCTCTTCTTTATAAATATCAGTAAAATTCATAATTGTTATAGTATTTTTCATATCATCACCTATATATTATTATAAAAAGAAATATGAACTTCTAAAGAATCAAATCATGCATCTTGATAACTTCTACTAATTGTGTTATGCCTTCAACAATCAAATATATCGCTAACATATAGCTTAATATAACTGATACAAACATTGGTGATATTAAGAATATAATAGCTACTACTATCGTTATAACAGATGTGATAACAGGCCATGAATAACCCGACATATTAAAATAGGATAGTTGATGAGCAAATGTTAATTTATTAATTCCATAAAACAATAATATAAAACCAAAAATATAAACCAATACATGAATTGTTAATTGTTTAGGAGATATTAATAATATAAGTCCTATTATTACATTAATAATGCCACAGGACATATTTCCAGCCCAGCGTAACATGGATGGTAAAGATACATAATCAATTATTTGATATATTCCTGAAACTATCAACATTATAGCTCCTATAATAACAATCGCTGATAATGTTTTTGTCGGAAATATCAAACATAATATACCACATATTATCATAATAATTGATATAATTATACCTACTATCTTCATGGTATGTAATCTCTTATTTAATCTATTATTTATTTCATCTATGATACCATCATTGTAATGTAACATATTTATCACTTCTTTCTTATTAATATTTTATGATAAAAAAGAGAAAGAATGAATAAATGAAGTGATTTTGTCAAGTAGACAATTTAAATAATTAAAATGATTTGCTAT
>JAJQEL010000017.1 GCA_021201655.1 Erysipelotrichaceae bacterium
TAACTGGGGCTAGCCCCATTACAAGCTCCTGACTTCAGTCAGGAGTAGTTGACAACCGCAACAAACAGGGCATCTAATATAATATTTGTTATTCCTGAAGATAAAGCAATAATCATACCCATTTTAGGACGTTCAGCTACAACTAAGAAATTCTGAAATAAAATTTGCAACATAAAAGCAGGTAATGCAGCAATTAAAATATGACCATATATAAGGCTGTTATCATATATGTTTCCTTGGGCTCCCATAAACAGTGAAATTTGCGGAATAAGTAAAAAAAATGGCTACACCAACAAGAAATGAAAAACCTAATACTAGATAAACAATCATTGAAAAATACTCTCTAGCTTTTTCAGCTTGATTTTCACCCAATGTCTTAGAAATCAAAGCACTTCCACCCATACCAGCCATAAAACCAAAACAACTAATAAGCATTGCTATAGGCATGATAAGATTAACTGCCGCAAAGCTATCACTGCCTGCAAAATTCGAAATGAACAAACCATCTATAATACTATAACATGATGAAATAACCATCATCAAAATAGAAGGAACAGTGAATCTTAATAATGTTATATAATCAAAATGATCAGATAATTGTATGTTTTTGTTCATTTATGATAACTCCTTGTACAATCCATCAATAAGAATATGTAATGTTCCAATAAATTTTTCCTTATCATCGTCGCTTAGTAAATCACAAGCTTTTTCTTCAGCCAACTTTATTGGAATAATATGGTTATTAATAAAGTTATTACCTTTTAAAGTTAACTGAATCATTTTACCTCTTTGACCTTGAATATGGTGAAGTATCAGATATTCATTCTTTTCTAAATTTTTTAAGCAAGTATTCACGGTTTGAATAGGCATTGATGAAAGCTGACATATTTCACTTTGCGTATAAGTTTTATCCTTATCACTTAAAACATAAAATATCCAAAATGTACAATCTGAAATACCGAGTTTAATGGCTAGTTTATGATATATGAGATTACATTCTTTATAAAGTTGATTATATTCATTGATATATTCACGATTTGTTTTATTCATAATAAGCCTCCTAAATATATTATAATCCGAAATCGGAATTAATCAATAAATATTGTTAAATTAGAAATATTTGTTATAATGAAATAGGAGGAATTGAAAAAATGATAAAGGATGCTACACTCAATGATTTAGATGCCATATATCAGCTTATATGTATTTTAGAGGATAAAGAAATTGATTATCAACACTTCTGTAGTACTTATAAAAATCATATCACTGATAATGATGTCATATATTTAGTTTATCGTGATAATAATGAAATTGTAGGTTTCTTATCATTTATGATTCATCATTATTTGCATCATAGTAAGGATGTAGGTGAAATAGTAGAATTGGTTGTTAAGGAAGATTATCGAAATCAAAAAATTGGTCATCAATTAATTGTTGCAATTGAAAACAAAGCAAGACAACTATCATTAGAACAAATTGAACTTAATACATCTACATATCGTAGTGATGCTCATCGTTTTTATGAAAAACATGGTTTGGAAATGAATCATTATAACTATACAAAAAATGTCACTTAGAGTGACATTTTTATATATTTATACCGATATAATCTGTTTCTAGTTTTAACATACAATTAAAATAGTCCTTGGTTCTCGCTAATATTTCCCTTGTCTCTCTTATTATTTGTCCATTATATCTTGCATTTTGGGTACTAGCTCCAACTACATCTAAATCCAATGCAATACCAATATATAAAGCTCGATATAAATGATATTGTTGAGTAACAACAATCACACTATCAAAACTATATTTATTTTTGACATTATATAAGCTTTGATAAGTAGAATAACCTTCATTGTCTAATATGAGGATATCTTCATCAATACCATTTTCTATCATATAATCTTTCATAATCTCTACTTCATTATCACTAGGATCACCACTTAATATAATAGAAGAAGCTTGATGATTTTCATAAAGTTCAATCGCTTTATCTAAGCGATCCTGTAACATTAAAGATGGTTTACCATCTTTAGTGCCACAACCTAATACTAGAATGGCATCAGCAGTTGCATCATCATTTATTAATGATGAAGTTGAGGCATAGATACATATATTTGTTGATACAATAACAATTATGCCTATTATAACTATCATACTCAATAATCTTAATAACTTTTTCATTTTATCACTGGAGCTTTCTTGATTTGATCATACACAAATAGTGTTCCTAACATCAACAATATAAAACTTAAAGATAAAGAAATTATCATCCATATACTCATTGATATCACCTTCTTGAGATGATTATAAAATTTTAAAATCAAAATATGATTAAGAAATTCTTAAGAAAAACAAAAGAATCTCATGATGGAGATTCTAAAACATCTATGACTTGATCTAACGATTCAAGTATTTTATATGTCATATCTGCATATTCTTTATCAGGATATTTCATATCAGGAATACATATCACAGGAATATGAGCAGTATGAGCCGCTTCAATACCTGCTTCGCTATCTTCGATAACCATTGCCTCACTTGGTAAAACATGGAGTTTTTCACAAGCTTTTAAGAAAATCTCGGGATTTGGCTTACCCTGTGATACTTCATCACCACAAATACAATCATCTAAATATTGATAGACATCAACTTGTTGAAGTAATTTCGTTACACGTTCTTTGTTACTAGAAGAAGCAACAATAATCTTATAGTTATTCTTAGTTAAATATTCTAATAATTCTACAAGTCCTTTCTTTATTGGAATTCCTTCATCTTTAAAATCGTCATTTAATAAAATATGAACTTTATCGATGACATCCTGACAAGGAAAATCTTCACCATAGAAAGCACGCATCTTTTCAAAAGCTCGAGGAACTGTTTGCCCTAATAATGATGTATAAAATTCTCTTGACATATCTAAATTCATATCTTTTAATACTTTGACATATCTTTCATAAGTCACTTCTTCACTATTAATCATTAAGCCATCCATATCAAAAATAATTGCTTTTAACATTGTTCATACCTCCACAAAAACAAGTATAAAAAAATTGAAAATATGAGTCAATGAAAATATAAAGATTATTTTGCATAATTACGAAGTTTATAATATAATGGTAAAGGTTTGGAGGTTTAAGTATGAATAATATGATTGAGAGACTAAAAACAATAGAAAGAAGATATGAGGAATTAAATGAAATATTGATGGATCCAAGTATTGCTTCAGATATTCATAAAATGACTGAAACAAGTAAGGAACAGGCCTCTTTGGAAAATGCTTATAATTTATATCAGGAATATAAGAAAGTTTTAACAGGTATCGAAGAGGCTAAAGAACTATTAGAAGAAGATGATGAAGAGATCAAAGAAATGGCAGAGATGGAATTAAGTGAATTAGAAGAAAAGAAACCTCAAATAGAAGAAAAACTCCATCTTGAATTGATTCCTAAGGATCCTAATGATAATAAGAATATTATTATGGAAATTAGAGGCGCAGCTGGTGGTGATGAAGGTAATATTTTTGCGGGTGATTTATATCGTATGTATGTGAAATATGCTGAATCACAAGGATGGAAGATTGAAGTTATGGAAGCCCAGGATAGTGAAGCTGGGGGCTATTCATTGATTTCATTTATGATTAGAGGAGAAGGCGTTTATTCTAAATTGAAATTTGAATCAGGATCACATCGCGTTCAACGTGTACCAAAAACAGAAACCCAGGGACGAGTACATACCTCTACTGCTACTGTACTAGTTATGCCAGAAGCTGAAGAAGTCGATTTTGAATTAGATCCTAATGATTTAAGAATTGACACATTTAGAGCATCAGGTGCTGGTGGACAGCATATCAATAAAACCGACTCAGCAGTACGTATTACCCATATTCCTACAGGTACTGTTACAACTTCTCAAGATGGAAGAAGCCAACATGATAATAAAGATAAGGCTATGACAGCAATGCGTACTAAGCTTTACGAAATGATGGTTAGACAACAAGAAGAAGAGATTGGTAGTGAACGTAGAAGTAAGATTGGTAGTGGAGATCGTAGCGAAAAGATCAGAACATACAATTATCCACAAAATCGAGTCACTGATCATCGTATTGGTTTAACGATTCAACAATTAGATCGTATTATGGAAGGTAAATTAGAAGATATTATCGAAGCTTTAATCAATGAAGATCAACGCTTAAAATTAGCAGGTGAAAATAACTAATGAAAGTAAGAGAACTCATTCGTCAAAATGAAGTTATGTTAGATGAATATAATAAAGATGTGAATGTTGCGAAAGTCTTGTTTTATCATTTAGCTAATAAAGAACCACATCAGCTATATTTAATGATGGATGAAGAAGTAGATGCTGATTTGTTAGAAGCATTTAATCAAGGTATGAAACGTTATATGGAAGGAAAACCCATCCAATATATTAAAGGTAAAGAAACATTCTATGGCAGAGATTTTATAGTCAATGAAGATGTTCTTATACCACGCTATGAAACAGAAGAATTAGTGGAGAATATATTATATCGTATTGATGATTATTTTAGTGATTATGAGTCTATCAATTTATGTGATATCGGAACAGGTTCTGGTGCTATTGGTATATCTTTAGCTTTAGAAGAACCAAAAGTCAATGTTTATGCAACAGATATTAGTGAAAAAGCTTTAAAGGTTGCTAAAACAAACGCACATAATTTAAACGCGGCAATTACATTTTATCAAGGTGATATGTTACAACCTCTTATTGATAACAACATTAAAGTAGATATTTTAGTTTCTAATCCACCATATATCCCTAATAATCAGGAAATAGAGAGCATTGTTAAGGATAATGAACCCCATGTTGCTTTATTTGGAGGCAATGATGGCTTATATTTCTATCGAAAAATTTTTGCATCAGCAAAACAAATTATTAAAGATAAAGCCTTATTAGCATTTGAAATGGGTTTCGATCAAAGACAACTCATGGATGAAGCATTACAATACTATTTTCCTAATATACCATATGAAATCATTAAAGATTTAAGTGGTAAGGATCGTATGTTATTTGTTTATTATAACTTAAAATGAAAATATTAGAAACATCCAGGCTTTATCTTAGAACATTTGAAAGTGATGATGCATTTCGATTAAGCGATTATCGCAGTAAAAAAGAAGTTGCTCAATATCAATCGTGGGAAACCTTTTCTGTTACTGATGCTTATAGACGTATTAGTACATCTAAAGATATACAAACTTTTAATAAAGTAAAATCTGATTATCAATTAGCTATATGCCTAAAAGAAAATGATTTACTTATAGGTGATATATTCGTAGAAGTATTTACTAAAAAAGCTTTTGTTTTAGGCTATACATTGGATAGTGATTATTGGGGACAAGGATATGCAAGTGAAATAATTGATGCTTTTTGTAGGTATATGAAAACAACATATAAGTTTAGAAAAGTATTATGTTATGTTTATTCTGATAATAAACGTTCTATTCACTTGTTAAATAAATTAAAGTTTAAACGGATTGCGAAATCCAAATATTATCAAGATGAAACATATATTAAATTTATTAGGTGATTTATTCACCTTTTTTCATATCTTTTTCACAACTTTATATTATAATATAGAAGAAATGAGGTGACTGGGATGAAAGTTTTATTAGTAGAAGATGAAAAACTTATTCGCAAGTTTATTGTTGAATATTTCAATAAGCAAAACGCCCAGGTAATAGAAGCATGTAATGGTTATGAGGGACTTGATTACATGGATGATAGTGTTGATATCGTTTTATTAGATATTATGATGTCGGGAATTGATGGCTATGAAGTATGTCAGCTATTAAGGGAAAAAAGCGATGTACCAATAATTTTTATTAGTGCACTTAGTGAAGATGATAATAAGTTAAAAGGCTTTGCATTGGGAGCGGATGATTTTATATCCAAGCCTTTTACACCTTCACTATTATATGCTAAATGTCAGGCGTTACTTAAACGTGTTAATAAAACTGTACAAAAGAAAGTTATTCATGAAGGCATTATTACGATTGATGAAGATACCCATGAAGTGTTTGTTAATGATAGAGATATTAATCTATCATATAAAGAATATTCCATTCTCATGTATTTAATTGCGAATAAAAGAAAAATACTCACCCGTGATCAATTATTAGATAAAATCTGGGGTTATGATTACTATGGTGATCAACGTATCGTTGATACTTATATCAAAAAATTGAGAAGAAAGTTTGCAGAAGCATCATCATATATCCAAACAGTTGTGAAATTAGGATATATGTTTGAAGTTAAGGACGATCTATGAAAAGATTTCAAAATATACACGTCAGCTTAATCGTTAAAATAACAACTGTTGTTTTTGTAGCTTTCTTATTAGTTATAGTTAATGAAATGCGTTTGGGTATTGATCGTTATATGAAAAATACCGTAGAAGCTAATGCTGAATCCATTGTTTTACAGTTAGATAAATTTGCTAAGTCGTATGCCGAAAATATTGCTATTAACGAAGTTGACTTATTGGATGAAGATTTTCAAAGATCTTATATTTTTGCTTTATCTGGTGATACGACTAAAATTAAATGTTTAACTGATAATGAAGGAAATATTATTGATGTATCTAGAGAAGGTATAGAAAGTCCAACTATTACTATTTTAGTAACTGGTGATGTCAATCAAACAGTAAGTATTGAATTATCCACTCTAACAAGTGTAGATTTCGATAATAATGAACAAACCATTTCTGAACTAGAATATTTTTTACTTGAAAACACATCACCACAAGCATATGTTAGTATTGATTTGATAGAAAATCAGACAAATGATATAAATAATGACAGACCTAAGAACGATGATACCTTAAAAAACATTGAAATTCTTAGTTTATATGTTATTACTGAAGACAATTCATTTGTCGCTTATTCAGAAAAATATAGTGAAGGTGTTAATACCGAAGATATTACAACCTATGAAGGTGTTTTAAGTTCATACTCTAGTGATAGTTTAGAAGTAACATTTGCAACGAAAATTACATCAAATATTTTATCTTCATATACGGAAATTAAACAAGAATCATCTTGTATTATTCAGGATTATAGTGATTCTATAGGTTTTATAGAAAATGCCATTAGCAACAATTATCTTGTTGATATATTTAATAGCACAACATTGGGATCAAAAATATCAGTTAATTCTGGTTATTTATATGCTGATTATTATTTAGTAAAGAATATGAAATATATGGATAAAACATATTCAACAGTGGTAATGCGTTTAGAGGATTGGAGCCAGGTTACAGATGATGAAGTCTATTCAGATAGTGATATTACTTGTGGATATCTATTTGTAGTAACTGAATATGAAGATTTATTTTTAAGTTCTTTTACCAGTTATTTTTTAGATAATTTCTCTACGTATTTAATGGTTTTATTATTTATTATCATTATCTCTATTATGATAGCTTATATGGTAGTAAGACCAATCAAAAAGATAGAAACTACCACAAAGCATCTTACATTAAGAGAATTTGATTATCCAATAGATACATCCAGACATGATGAAATTGGTGACTTATCAAGAGATATTAAAAAGATGAGTGAAGAATTAGAAAAAACAATCAATAACCTGCAAAAAGAAATAGAACGTGCCAATAAATTAGAATCAATAAGAAAAGAATTTACCTCTAATTTTACTCACGAAATAAAAACGCCATTAGGTATTATTAATGGTTTTAGTGAACTAATAGAAATAGAAACTGATGAAACGAAACGTAATGAATATATTAATATTATTCAAAATGAAACCAAACGTATTAATGAACTTGTTTTAGCTATGCTTGATTTATCAAAATTAGAATCAGAGAATGTTAATCTTGATATTTCTACTTTTGATTTATTAGATATTGTAGATGATACAATCGAATCCATGACGCATTTCTTTAATCAGAAAAATATTCATTTAAAAACATATTTAGATACATGCGAAATAGAAGCTGATAAATTTAAGATGGAAATGGTTATCACAAATTTTATTAGTAATGCTTTACATAATACAGATGAAGGGAAAACTGTTACTATTAAGCTTGCAAAGCATCGTTTTGAAGTGGAAAATGAAGGTCAACATATACCTGATGAAGAATTAGATAAAATATGGTTAACTTTTCATAAAGTTGATAAATCCAGAAGTGATAAGGGAACGGGTTTAGGTTTATCTATTTGTCGTGCAGTACTAGATTTACATCAATTTAAATATGGTGTAGAAAATACAGAAAAGGGAGTCCTGTTTTACTTTGAGTTTTAGGACTCCTTTTTATAAGGATGGGAAAGAATATGAAATAATAATTGTCATTATTGTTGTGCTTGTTATAGCAGGTGCACATATTTATACAACGACAACAAATTATAATCCAAATAATGAAGAAAAAATATTTGATAGTGATGAAAATCTGGAGTATGGATATCTCCTTACAACGATACTTGAGATGCAATATCCAGGACTCAGTATTGTTATAGATGATGAATGTACTGCAAAAGGATTTGGTCGCTATGAAGCCAATGCTTATGTTGATTTTTACTATAAACAAGGTGATACTGCTACTCCAACAGTTAAGTTCACGATTAATGAATCTGATGTTTTTTCTACAGATTTTATTGAATTAGATGAAACTTATGAAGATATATTTACTGGTACTACTAATGAATTTATGTTACCTGGAGAATTGTACAATATTAATTATATTGAAAAAGATAAAGATCTTTATAACGAAGTAAAAAATATCGAATATTTAGATGCATCACTTAGCTTTGGAAAAGAAAAAACATTAGATGAAATTGTTGAAATGATGGTTAAATATGATCAATTGGATTTTATCTGGCTAGCATTGGATCATGTAGATAATTATGATTGGCCTATTGGCTTATCTTTAATTGATGGTAAATATGCTGATATTGAATTAACAGATACTGTAGATTCTCATTATCCAAACCTCATATTATCTAAAAACGTCATTACAGCTGATACCATAAAACAATCATATATATCTAATTTACAATTATTAAAAGATCATAGTGATTTTATGGATATGATATTATCGTCAGCTTTTGGGGCTTATATTGTTGATGAAACATTGAATGATTTATCTAATAGAACATTAAAAGATGTAACTTGTTATGGGATAAGAGTGATTGGTAGTGGTGAAGATATTATTGAGATGGTGGATAATGAGCAGATTACCAATCTTTGTATAAATAATGAATAGCAAGGTGGTTATTACAATCACCTTTTTAATTTTAAAAGTCTTTTTTAATGTGACAAATAATTTATAGGCTAGCCTCTATAATGCTTTTGAGAGGTGAAATTATGGAACTATTATTAAATCCAGGACGTGTTAAGAAAATAAGAATTCAATTTGTTGTATATGTGTCCATCATATCTTTTTATTATCAATAGTGACTATTGATTCAACGTCATTACTATTTGTTTTACCTTTATTTTATTTAAGCTTTATGTGCGGTTATTTAGCATTGCTTTGTTTTACTTTAGGGTTGTTACCAGGATTATTTATCCAAGGACATTATGAAATATTATTGATTTGTTTGATTAGCTTTATTTTATTAGAATTTTGCCAATTGTTTCAATCAATGAAAGCCAAATATGTTCCTTATTTATTAACATTAATTGGTGGCATTTATTACGCTTACATACAAATTGATTTACTATCAACCTTATTATTAACTATATTGACATATCTTAATACCATGATTTTTATTTACTTAGCACCTTTATTTATGCACGGGGATGCCCAGTTATTAACCCATGAAAGATTAAAAGCTTTATCAGTATTAATATTTATTTGTATGATGAGTTTATTACCTTATTCTTCTTTTATAACCCTTATACTTATGCGTATATTTATACTAGTTATGATTAATCATGACGCATTGGATGATGTTATGCCAGGACTGTTTTATTGTGCTATGTTGATGCTTCTTATTGATATGGGTTATAAAGACGACATATTATCTATGATCTTACCATTATTCTTCTTTTATATGGTGAAATATAAAGGAAAAATAGGTATCGCAGCTTTATATCTACTATCTCATCTCATATTACCTTTTTTTCTTGATTTCAATTATGCTTATCATGGTGTCATGATTGTTTCTAGTGCTCTTTTATTCATCATCTTACCAATGAAACATACATCATCATTACTATCATCCAGTTATCAGGAAATGACACTGAAACAACAATTATCTAAACAAGTAGATTCTTTTTGTCAGCTATTTGATGAAATGACATCATTATTTTCTAAAGCATCACCACATAATCATTCATTAGAATACATTGGTTATATTTATGAAGATTTATGTAGTGACTGTATCAGTAATCAAACATGTTTTCATAAAAAATATGGACCGAATCGATTAGTGAAACTAATGAATAAAGGATTACAATCACACTTTAATGAACAAGATAAAGACTTTATAGATAATTATTGTTTAGATCCTAGAAAATATTATGAAACTATTGAATCTTATCAAGAAGGCTATCGTAAAGTCAAACGTATTCAACAGGAATATACATCTATGAAAAAAGACCTTTATCATCAGTTTTCATTATTAAATAATGTATTTCATCAATTCTCTAGTCAATTATCGGTTGGACATATTGAAGAAGGTCATATAATAGATCATATGGAAGGTTATCATTTTCAAATAGCTCATTTAAAGAAATATTATGAATCACAATCAGTCTATTATATAGAAATAGGTCTATATGAAATAAATAAAGATGAAATTATTAATGAATTTGTACCAATATTAGAAACTTATCTTAATGAAACATTAGATATTCATAGTTTAAAAACGCCGATGAATCAATTAGGTTATACATATTTAGTATTAAAGCATCAAAGTCGTTATTATATTCAATATGGTATTAATCAGTTTGCGAAAGATGTCAGTGCCTGTGGTGATAGCTATACAATCTTTACAATGAATGAGAATCAATATTTCGCTTTAAGTGATGGTATGGGTCAAGGTCAAAAAGCTAGTGACGATTCGACTTTATCATTGAATGTTGTAAAACAGCTCATTACTAATGGTATCTCTTTAGATAATACCATTCAATCTGTCAATGCTTTGTTGAAGATTAAAAATCGTAATGATATGTTTACAACCCTAGATATGATTGAAGTCAATTTGGTTACAGGTAAAGCCACACTTATAAAATACGGAGCTTGTCCTACATATATACTTAGAGATAATGAAATTATTGAGATACAACTAGAAGGATTACCTATTGGTATAGTTTCACCAATAGATACAAAAATAGAACATTATAAATTAAAAGAAAATGATCTCATATTTATGATAAGTGACGGCTTTACTCGCCATTTTAAACAATTTTTAAAAGAGAATAGATATCTTATCGAAGATGATCATCCAAAAGATATTGTTAGAACATTATGTGAATTAGCATGTGAAGAGGAACATAATGATGATATGACTATGATAGTTTTAAAATTATGTAAACAGTAGGAGAAGTCTTAAATTGACTTCTCTTTTTTATTTGATATAATGCTTAAAGGTGATAGTCATGAATGAAAGCTTATTAGATAAAGATAAATATTATGTCATTGGGGTATCGGGTGGATGCGATTCTATGTATTTGTTGGATACTTTATACAAAAAGGGATATCGTCTGTTTGTGGCTCATGTGAATTATAATTATCGCTATGATAGTTATAAAGACTTCGAGTTGGTAAGTGAGTATTGTAGTGATTATGGCATACCTTTCTATTATAAGGAATTCCATCATAAAGATTATGAAGATGGCAATTTTCAGGATAGAGCGAGAGAGTTAAGATATAATTTTTATAAAGAAATATATGATTTATATCATTGTGATGGTTTAATATTAGGGCATCATTTAGATGATCATTTAGAAAGTGTCTATATGCAATTACAGCGTCATAATACAGTCCATTATTTAGGTATTAAAGAAAAGAGTCATGTTAAGGATATGCTGGTATTAAGACCTTTAATGCATATGTATAAAGAAGATATATTAGCAAGCTGTCATAGTATAAAGATACCTTATCATGATGACTATACTAACTTTGAAACTGATTTTGATAGAGATAAAGTTCGTAATCTAGTATTAAAAAATTATACAAGAGTACAAAAAGAAGAATTATTAAATAAAGCTGATAAACACAATCAACGTATTAAAGAATTGGAAATACAAGTAAAACCATACTATGATTTATATAATGCGGATGGAATTATCTATTATTATTATATACCTAAAGAATTAAGAGATATATTTTTATATCTTATATTAAGAGATGTCATGCATCCAACACTTATTTCTTATTCATTAATTCAGGAAATAAAACATCAAATTCATAGTGTCAAACCAAATATTCAAATGAATTTACCAGTTAATTATCTGTTCATAAAAGAATACGATAATATATATATCATTGATAAAGATAAGATTAAAGGTTATCACTATGAGTTTAGTGAATTTGTTCCCTTTGGATGCGAATATTTTCATTTGTTGGAGAATGGGCATGTCAATGAAGGTGTATACTTAAGTAAAGAAGATTATCCAATCACCATTAGAACAATGCAAGAAGGTGACAGTATTATGACATCTTCTGGTACAAAGAAACTATCACGATTATTTATCAATGCGAAAATACCTGCAATGAAAAGAAAAACGTGGCCAGTTGTCTTAAATAAGGATCAAACGATAATCTTAGTGCCACATATTGCGAAAAATATTGATTATTTAACTACAAAACCAAATGTATTTGTGATAAAATAAAAAAGCGTTGTAATAAGGAGTGAGAAACATGCATAAAGATGTGAAAGAAATTTTGTATACACATGAAGAAATCATTCGAAAATGTGAAGAATTAGGAAAAACAATTACAAATGATTATCAAGGAAAAGAATTGGTATTAGTTGGCTTATTAAAAGGATCAGTTCCTTTTTTAGCAGCTTTATCACCTTATATTGAACTTGATGTAACTTTTGATTATATGGATGTTAGTAGTTATGAAGGTGTTCAATCACGTACAATAACTATTAAGAAAGATTTAGATCATGATGTTAAAGGTAAAGATATTTTATTGGTTGAAGATATATTGGATACAGGTAAAACACTAACAACTGTGAAAGCAATGCTTAGTGAAAGAGGCGCTAATAGTGTTGAAATTGTTGCAATGCTTGATAAAAAGGAAGGTAGAACTTATCCAATTGAAGCTAAATATTATGGTTTTGAAATTCCTAATGCCTTTGTAGTAGGATTTGGATTAGATTTTGATGAGAAGTATAGAAATTTACCTTATGTGGGTATATTAAAAGAAGAAGTTTATCAGTAAAGGAGAGTATATGAGTAATAAGAATAAAAGTTTAATACAATCGATATTACCATGGATTGTGGTTATAGTTCTGTTTAGTTTGCTGATTCCTTTATTAAGCAGTTCATCTACTTCTGAAGTAAATTATAATGAGTTTATGACAATTATTGAATCAGAAAATGTCACAGAAGTAGAAATCACACCAGGAACTTATGTAACAGCAATTGAAGGTACTTATGAAAAGACTGTTGATGGTGAAACAGTAACTTATACGTTTGAAACGAATGTACCACAAACTGATGAAGAATTGAATTCATTAGTACAGTTATTAGAGGATAATGATATTCAAATAGAGATTATTGATTATGAAAGTTCAAATCTTGTTTTTAATACCATTATTTCATTATTACCTTATGCATTGTTGTTGATTGTCATGTATATGTTGTATAGAAGTATGGCAGGAGCTGGCAGTGCTAATTCAAGAGCTTTTGATTTTGGTAATTCTCGAGCTAAGCTAGAAAAGGATAGTAAAACGAGATTTACTGATGTAGCGGGAGCCGATGAAGAAAAAGAAGAATTAAAAGAATTAGTTGAATTCTTAAAGAATCCTAAGAAGTTTGTCAGTATGGGTGCAAAAATTCCTCGTGGTGTTTTATTAGTAGGGCCTCCAGGAACAGGTAAAACTTTACTTGCAAGAGCAGTAGCTGGTGAAGCTAACGTACCATTCTATTCTATTTCTGGTTCTGAATTCGTTGAAATGTTTGTTGGTGTTGGTGCTGGACGTGTGCGTGATATGTTTAAAGAAGCGAAAAAGAATGCACCTTGTATTATATTTATAGATGAAATTGATGCTGTAGGTCGTCAAAGAGGTACTGGTGTCGGTGGTGGCCATGATGAACGTGAACAAACATTGAACCAGTTGTTAGTAGAAATGGATGGTTTTAGTGGTAATGAGGGTATTATTGTTTTAGCTGCTACAAACCGTGCTGATGTTTTGGATCCTGCATTACTTCGTCCAGGACGTTTTGATAGACAAATTCAGGTGGCCAATCCTGATAAACGTGCTAGAACCGAAATCTTACGTGTGCATGCTAGAAATAAGAAGTTTGCGCCAGATGTTAATTTTGATAATGTGGCAAGTCGTACACCAGGTTTTTCTGGTGCGGAATTAGCTAATGTATTGAATGAAGCAGCATTGTTAGCGGTACGTATGGATCATCAATTGATTACTTTAGATGATATTGATGAAGCCATTGATAGAGTTATTGGTGGACCTGCTAAGAAGTCTCGTAAATACACAGAACATGAAAGACGTTTAGTAGCTTATCATGAAGCAGGGCATGCGATTATTGGTTTGACTTTGGAGGATGCTAATAAAGTTCAAAAAGTAACGATTATTCCTCGTGGTGAAGCAGGTGGTTATAACTTAATGACACCTAAGGAAGAAACATACTTCCAAACAAAATCTCAATTAATTGCTAGTATTACTGGTTTAATGGGTGGTCGTGTAGCTGAAGAAGTGTTCTTTGGTGATGTGACTTCAGGAGCACAAAACGATATTCAACAGGCTACAAGAATTGCTAGATTAATGGTTACTGAATTTGGTATGTCTGATTTAGGTCCAATCAAATATGATTCTGGTCAGGATGCTGTTTTCTTAGGTAGAGATTATAGTTCTACAAGTAATACCCATTCAGGTCAAATTGCTTATGAAATTGATCAGCAAGTAAGAAAAATTATTGATGAAAGCTTAGAACAATGCCGTAAGATCATCAATGAACAAAAAGATAAATTAATTACAATCGCTGAGGCATTATTAGAATATGAAACATTAAATGGCGAAGAAATCGAAGCATTATATCAAACAGGTAAAATGTTTAATAAACATGATGGTAAAATCGATTCTAAACCAAACAATAATAGCGATGATGATTCTTCTAATCCAAAGCCAATTGATTTGAATGATGATTTATTAGATGAAATGAAATAAGCACTTTGTGCTTATTTTTTCAAGGAGAGAAATGATGAAACGTAGTACAATGAGTAAAATATTAATTGCAATTATAGTTTTATGTATGATCATTCCTTTGATTAGTTATTTTGCTTGGGGAGGATAATATGAAAGATTATTTAGTAAGAGGTATATCACCTTCTAGAAATTGTCGTGTCTTTGCCTGTAATACAACACATCTTGTCGAAGTCGCAAGAGTAAAACATGATTTATGGCCAACTGCTTCAGCAGCTTTAGGCAGAATGATGTCAGCTACTTTGATGATGGCTGCTAACAACAAAAATCATGAAAATATGACAGTTAACATTAACGGTGGTGGTCCCATTGGCACTATGCTGGCAACAACTAATAGTGATGGTAAAATTAAAGCCTTTGTCGCTGAATCACATGTTCATTATCAATACAATGATACAGGTAAATTAGCGGTAGGAGTAGCAGTTGGAAACCAAGGGACTTTACAGGTTATTAGAGATATGGGTTTAAAAGAACCATTTGTGGGGACAGTGCCTTTACAAACAGGTGAAATTGGTGATGATTTTTCATACTACTTTATGGTATCAGAACAAACACCTTCAGTTGTTTCTGTTGGAGTTTTAGTAGATACAACTAACGAAATTTTAGCTAGTGGTGGATTTATCTTACAGCTATTACCTGATGCTACAGATGAAGATATTGCTTATATTGAAGATAAAATAAAAGACTTTACACCTGTATCAACACTTATTCATGAAGGTAAAACACCTGAAGAAATATTAGAACTTATTTTTAATGATATTGAAATCTTAGGATATCAAGATCTTTATTTTGAATGTGATTGTTCTAAAGAAAAAATGAAAGAAGCCTTAATGACAGTAGGAAAACAGGAAATACAGGCTATGATTGATGAAGATCATGGTTGTGAAATTACTTGTCATTTCTGTAATACCCATTATCAATTTAGTGAAGATGAATTAAGAGAACTTATCAAATAAACTCCAGAAAAATCTGGAGTTTATCTTATTGGAACAATAAAAACCCCTAGCTTGGCTAGGGGTTACTACAAGCTTTCAGC
>JAJQEL010000062.1:0-14736 GCA_021201655.1 Erysipelotrichaceae bacterium
GTAACTGGGGCTTGCCCCATTGCAAGCTCCTGACTTCAGTCAGGAGTAGTTGACATGAATTGTTAAAGATATTACAACAATTAAATCACAAAAATGGTGTTACCATTATTATGGTGTCCCATGATCCATTAATTGTTTCTTATTCATCAAGACTTATATATATTAAAGATGGATATATTGCTCAAACCTTAGAAAGAAAGGATTTGTCTCAGGAAGAGTATTTTCAACATATTGTAGAAATTAACTCAGCTGAGTCAAAAGCTGTTTTACAATGATATTAAAAGAAGCATTAAGATCTATCAAGGATGATTTTTCACGATCATTATTTTACTGGTTAACATTTGTGATGACATCTATGTTTATATTCTTATTCTTTAATTTATCCTACAATAAAATGCTTGGTTTTACATTCATAAATAATAAAAATGATATGATTAGTTATATAACAATATTTGTCGTAACGGTATGTTTAATTGTCATATTTTTTGCGAATAATTTTTATGTTAAAAAGAAAGCAAAGTATTTAGCAGTGCAACTTGTTTGTGGAGCAACTTATTTTCAATTAGCTCAATATTTATTATTACAAACTGGAATTTTGTTGATATTAGCGATTCCTTTAGGTATTGTAATAGCATTGTCATTATTACCCCTCTTAAATACCATTATGTCTTATTATTTACATTCATCTATCAATATAACTTTACAGACAGGAGCAATTAGCGCAACAGTTGTGATATTATTAATGGTTATTATTTGGTGTACTATATTGAATCTAGGTTATGCTTATCGTAACTCTATAACACAATTATTGAATGATGATAAGATACAAGTCAATACTTTTAGTATTCCTAGCCTTTATCATATTCATATTTCTAAAAGATTAATCAATAGTTTGTCCATAATATTATACATTGGCGGAGCTATTTATTTAATATATGATATTTATTCAGTCTTGTTTGCTGCCATACTAGGAATTATCGGTTTTTATTTAATGTTAGATCATGTTATTATCCCCTATTTAAATCAGTATACTCATATAAAGCATACTGATAGGCCTTTAGAATTGATTTATTTTGGCTTTATAAGAAATGATATGATTATCTTAAAAATGAATATTGTTTTATTGATTCTAAGTGATATTTTATTGGTATCTTTAATGGTACAAGGGAAAGATAATCCCTTGGAAATTATTTTAGCCATTATATCTTTTGTGGTTATTAATATTTTATTGTCGTTATCAATTATGTTTAAGCTTTCTACAGAAGTGGCATCAAGAAAAAAATATTATGCTTCTCTAGAGCGCATCGGTTATATGAAAGATAGTCAAAAAAAGATTATTCAATATGAAATGATTGGTTTTTATGGTTTTTTGCTTATATCTACTTTATGGTATATCATAGCTATTTTTATATCAATAATCATTCATCATATTTTATCTTTTTCATTTTGTATGATACTTTTAGTATTATACATTGTTCCACTTATCCTCTGTGCTATGACAAACTATTTATACTATAAAAAGCAAGTTCTCTAAGAACTTGCTTTCACATTCACTTCAAAAACAGGTATTTTTTTATAAACAACTCCTGCTGCCTTTAACATGCGTTTAGCCGCTATGTCAGTTGGTGTATTTTTATATTTATCATCTTCATAGATTATTTCTTTAATACCACTTTGAATAATCGCTTTTGTACATTCATTACATGGAAACAATGAAACATAAATACGACAATCTTTTAGATTTTGCGTACTATTTAAAATAGCATTTAATTCTGCATGAACAACATAAGCATATTTTGTATCATTCACAACACCTTCACGTTTGTCCCATGGGAAATCCTTATCTTCACAGCCCCAGGGCATACCATTATAACCTACACCAACAATTTTATTATCAGGATTAACTATGCAGGCACCGACTTGCGTGTTAGGATCTTTAGAACGATAAGATGATAATTTCGCAACCCCCATAAAATATTGATCCCAGCTAATAACCTGATTCATGTTATCCCTCCATTTCTAATCTTAATTCATTTAATTTGTTTTCAAAATATTGTGGTAAATTACTTTCAAAATACAGTTTTTCACCTGTTGTTGGATGAACAAAGCCCAATATTTTTGCATGCAAATACTGTCCTTCACTTTGGTTATCTTTACGTAAGCCATATTTAGGATCACCATAGACAGGATAACCGATATATTGCATATGTACACGAATTTGATGTGTCCTGCCGGTTTCTAAACGACATTCCACTAACGACATATCATTAAATCTTTCAATAACTTTAAAGTTGGTAATAGCTTCTTTTGCATTTTTATCGGTACATGTCATTTTTTGACGATCTTGTGGATCTCTGCCAATAGGCGCTTCAATACGTCCAAAGTCATGGGGAATAACGCCATGAACTAAAGCATAATAACGACGAATGACACTATGTTCTTCTAATTGTTTAGATAAAGAGGCATGTGCTTTATCATTTTTAGCAACCATTAATAAACCACTTGTTTCTTTATCGATGCGATGAACAATACCTGGACGCATAACGCCATTAATGCCTGATAAATCATGACAATGATATAATAGGGCATTGACCAAAGTCCCACTATAAATGCCACTTGAAGGATGGACAATCATACCACTTGGCTTATTAATGACTATGACATCGGAATCTTCATAAATAATATCTAAAGGAATATCCTCTGGTAATATTTCTGTGTTTTGCGCTTCTGGTATTTCAATTCTTATGTCATCATTAATTGCTGTTTTGTAGCTTGCTTTGACATTTTTTTCATTCACAAAAACATGTTTGTCATTTATCAGCTGTTGGACTTGGGTTCGTGACATGTCTAATTGTTTGGTTAATATTTTATCAATTCTCCCCTGCATTGATTCATCTACTGTGATTTTGATAGTTTCCATATCTTTATCTCCTCAATAGCTGTTTCAAAAATCACTAAAAATATACCAATCGTGATGGCCATATCAGCAACATTAAATATCGGAAAATTATAACCAATAATTAAAAAATCTATAAAATCCCTAACATATCCAAAAGCCAATCGATCAATTAAGTTACCAATCATTCCGCTTAAAACTAAAATAAGACCAAATCGTGTTAATTTTTGATAAGATGGTGATTGAATAAAATAATATATAATACCAATCGTTGCTAAAATACTTACCAAAAAGAAAAAATTCAACTTTCCTTCTAATATTCCCCATGCTGCGCCAGTATTGTGAACATATGTAAAATAAAAGAAATTATCAATAATTGGATAACTTGCTCCATACGATAAAGTACGATCAACAATAACTTTTGTTAATTGATCACCAAAAATAATAATAAAAATTGTTATAATATATAATAGAATTACACGTGGAGTTAATCCTAACTTTTTCATTTCTATCACCCAATAACCATTATAAGCAAAAAACCATCATATCTCAAGAAAAATTATTGTTTTATCATATGATTTTAATCTCTACATAAAAATGTTTATTAAACTATATCTTGTATTATCAGTCGTTTTAGGTTATGATTAAAGCGAGGTGAAAACATGAATAACGAAAAATTTATAGAAATTATCAACGAAATAGAAAATATTAGCGATTTACATAGTGAAGATATTCCAGATTTAAATCTTTATATGGATCAAATAATGACATTGTTTGAAACATATTTAGGAGATAATAAGCGTTATCCTGATGATAAGCTATTAACGAAAACAATGATTAACAATTATTCTAAAGAAGGATTAATCAAGAAAATCAAAGGTAAAAAATATTCTAAGGATCATATTTTACAGATGCTTTTAATCTATTCTTTAAAAAATACCATTACCATACAGGAAATTAAAAAGATATTAACACCTTATCATGATGAAACTGATAAGATTGAACCTATTTATAATCAATATTTGGATATAAAAAAAGAGTTGTCACATTTAGTGACAAGCTCATTAACCCAAATCGTAGATGAGAATCATCTGGATTTAGATAATCAGGATCAACTTACTTTAATGATTCTTTATATTTGTACATTAAGTAATCAATATAAGATGATTGCTGAAAAGATGTTAGATACATTTTACATCGATGAATAGTTTTAAACTATTCATCTTTTTACATCAAGAATATAAAAGCAATAAAATGGAAAGTACTAGCAACTATAATAAATAAATGCCAGATGAAATGGAAATATTTTTTATGTTGACTATAAAATATAACACCTAGAGAATACATCACTCCACCCATAACAACCAATGTTAAAAATAATGGTGTTACATGATGAATAAGTGATGGTATCAATAATAAAGCACTCCAGCCCATAACTAAATAAATAGTAGTTGTTAGAATAGGATAAGATTTTTTAGAAAAAGATTTAAGAAAAATACCAAAGATTGTTGAACCCCACTCTAATACTAAAATAAAGATAGATAACCAACCATCAACAGCACATAATGCTACAGGTGTAAAACTGCCAGCAATAGCTAAATATATCATAATGTGATCCATTTTTCTAAGAATATACTTTTGTTTTGAACCAAATGCCATACTATGATAAAGAGTAGAAGTCATAAACATCATAAACATACATATCATAAATATAGAAATACCTATAAATCGTACCATGCCACCTTTATCATAAGAATATAAGGCAACAAAAGGTAATAATATTAAATACATAACTGCCATAACTCCATGACTTACAGCATTTCCTACTTCTTCTCCAAATGATAATTTAAACATATCATGCATAGTTTTTTGTTTATTTATATTTCTTATACGAACAATACCGTCTGACATAATATTCACTCCTTTTTTATGTAGTTTTGATAACTACTTTCTAAAGAAAGTATAACATTATTTCGTGATTTGTCAATAACTATTCTAAAATTCCTACCTGTTTTAATAAAAATTGTCCATTTGATGAGGTTGATGGACCATCTTTTATTGAATAGTCAAAATAGATTTTATTATCTTTATAATATTCTTCAAAATGATAATTAAGACAATCTAAATGTGTTAATTCATAATCATGGGTAGTAACTAAAATATAAATATGTTCCTGAGAAAGTTTTTTGATTGTTTCATGAGCACCCGCAATACGATCTAAAGAATTGGTTCCTTTAAATATTTCATCAATAAAACATATCATTGGTTGTTTTTCTTTAGCATAATCAATCATTTCCTTGATTCTTAATAATTCTCCATAGAACGATGAAATCCCCTCTTCAACATTATCTTTAATACGCATGGATGTTAAAATATGCATCGGATTACATATTAAACATTCACCAAAAACATAACCGCCACAATAAGCTAAAACTAGATTTAATCCTATCATACGCATAAATGTTGTTTTTCCGCTCATATTTGATCCCGTAATAATACAGCATGATTCACTCATTTTAAAATCGTTACCAACTGCTTTATTAATAAGTGGGTGTTTTAAATTTTTAAATGATAATTCTTTATAATCAGTTATAATGGGCATGCATACATCAAATTCATCAATTTTTAAGATACTTAAGCTCATGAATGCTTCTAATTCACCAAATGATTTAAAATAATCAGTAATCTTATTTGCATATAATTCTAACCAATTAGCATATTGATTAGTTAAATAAAAATCAAATAAACCAAAACCATTTAATAATACAAAAGCAACAATATTTTGACGATAACTCATACGACTTGTAAGAATAGATAATGCTTTTATAGCATTTTCATCAATATGGTTTTGCATATCTTTTAATAATTCACTTTGAAATGTCATTTCATGAATTTTATCAAAACTCTTTACATAGCATTGCATCCCATCTGATAATTTTATAATTGGTCCAAATAATGAACTATGATAACTATAACATATCAAACTTACAGCCAATTGCAAAACAAAACCTATTTCTAATAGAATTCGATTATAAGGATAACCAATAGAAAAACAAACACCAATAAAAGCAATGATAGTGATAACAGGTATAATAAATATCATGTTTGATACTTTTTTGACTTTTAATTCTTTCATTTGTTGAATCCAATTTTCTAAATATGAGTCATTTTTTAAAGAAACATTTAAAGTTTCCATCTCTATCACGAAATCTTTCATAGAAGATAATTCTGCTATTGCTTTTTGACGCTCAAAAATTTCATCCTTGTTAGTATCATTCATAAAAAGATTTGCTAAATATTTCTGACCATAATAAGTAGAAGCAACATTAATCATTTGAAATAACGAAGCATGACCGAAAATATCTAAATCAATTGCTTTATAATCTTTATCACTCATAAATTGTTCACCTGTTTCACTAAATTCCTGCCATTTTCCTTGGATACGTTGGATATGTTTATTACAAACTTTATATTTGGCATCAAGATAATGATATTTCTTTTTATATTGATTATGAATATAAACCAATATAAAAAATAAGATAAATGATATGATTGACAATATATAACCATAATTATTTTTTTGAAAATAACCATATAATAAAAATATAATCATGAACACAAATACAATAAATCTTAAAATAGATATTATATTCATACGTTTTTGATAATATTTAAGTTTTTCGTAAAATTCATTTTGCTTTTGTATAAATTCATTCATAAGAAATCTCCTTTATATTAATATAGCATATTTTTATGAAAATAATATTAAAAAAAACACGCAAAGCGTGTTAATGAATAAATATAAAATAAACTAATACAATAATACCTAATACAATACGATACCAGCCAAAGATCTTAAAGTCATGCTTTTTGATATAACTTAGTAAGAACTGTATAATCAATATTGATACAACAAATGCTACAAGCATCCCAACGATTAATATAATCGCTTCCTGCATTGTAAAAGCAAAACCAAATTTAACAATCTTTAAAAGTGATGCCCCAAACATGACGGGAATTGCTAAATAGAAAGTAAACTCAGCAGCTACTGTTCTTGATACCCCTAATAATAAAGCTCCAATAATCGTTGCGCCAGATCTCGATGTGCCTGGGAAAATGGCAGCAATAAGCTGGAATAAACCTATTAATAGTGCGGTATCATAGCCAATTTCCGCAATTGAATTAATTTTAGGACGGGCATATTTATTGTGATTTTCAATCACAATAAATGCAATCCCAAAGACTATCAAAGCAATAGATACGGTTTGATAATTATAAAATAGTTCTTCTAATTGTTCATCAAATAAAATACCTATAATCGCAGCAGGGATGCAGGCAATCAATATCTTAATCCATAAGATAATCTTATCCATTTTAACATATGATAAAAGACCAGAGTAACGCATCGGTTGACGATTGCCCCTTCTACCAAATGGCCAAATATCATTCCAAAAAATAACCACAACTGCAAGTATAGCGCCTAATTGGATAACGACTTGAAACATGCTATAAAATTCATCAGTAACATTTAATTGAATGAATTCATCTAATAAAATCATATGTCCTGTACTACTGACAGGCAGCCATTCTGTAATACCTTCAACAATACCAAACAAAATAGCTTTTAATATTTCTATCATAAATAACCTCCAAATCAATACCATCTTACTATATACCAAATGAAAAGATTTGTAAATATTTTCATTTTGGTCATACAGTACTCTTAAATAAGGATGTTTCGTATTTTATATGACAAACAATATTTTCATAACAGAAAATGATAACTACTTTTTTATAATCCAATCACCATAGGTTGGTTGTCTAATTTTAGTAGAAGGATTCCAATAATGGACATCTTGACTTAGAATACCTATCCAGGGAAGAATGGCTATAATCTCACCATCTATATTTTTTATTAATATATCATTTTGATATCTAGGAACAATAGTACGGTGAATTTCATTATTTACTGTTGTTTGGGCATCGTGAAATGTTTTGGCATAGCTTATCACATTTCCAAAATCGATGATAAAATTACATTTTATATTATTCATTTTCAAATACCTTATTTCCTGCTAAATAAGTCGCTAACACATTGACTTGACTGATATTCATTGGATTGATTTCAAATAGATTTTGATCTAATATAACAAAATCAGCAAGCATGCCTTCTTTTATTTTACCTTTAATATCTTCTTCAAAAGAAGCATATGCACCTTCTGATGTAAAAGAAGCAACGGCTTCCTTAATATTACATCCTTCTTCTAATAAATATGGCCCCATATGATCTTTTAAAGTTGTTCTAGTAATAGCACATTGCATGCCAGCTAACACATTAGGCATTTCTACTGGACAATCCGAACCATTAGAAACATGGCATCCTAGATCCATATAATGTTTAAATTGATAGCTTTCTAAGGCTCTATCACCTACTCTATCTTCAACAATATGAATATCATAATCCAAAAAGATAGATTGAATATAAGCATGCAAATTAAGTTTAGCGAAGCGTTTTATCTGATTATGATTAGTAATTTGGCAATGGACAATACCATTTCTATGATCACTTGTATCATTTTGAAGCAATTCTTCATAAGCTGATAGAACTGAATCAAATGCACCATCACCAATCGCATGAACAGCAATCTGCATATGATGTTGTTTCGCTAATTGCATCATATCTAATAAGTCTTTATGATTAATAATCTCTATGCCATTTGTTGTCGGATCATCAGTGTATGGTTCCAACATGAAAGCAGTTCTTGCACCTAATGAACCATCAGTAATCATTTTTAACGGACCAATCTTAAAATATTCTGTTCCAACACCAGTTGTATAACCTTTCTCTAAAAAAGATTCGTAGCTTTCTTTACTATCAAACTGGGATTGTTCGTTAACACGCACTGTCAATTTTCCCTCGGCTTCTAATTCTTGATAAGCTGCCATAACATCTTCATAAAAAACATTATCTAAAGTCAAAAAATCGTCAGTTTGACAAGAAGTAATGCCATAAGAATTAACTTTCTTACTTGCTAACAAAATCATTTCCTTGATATCTTCTTTAGTATATGAAGGTTTTACCTTTGCTAATAAAGATATAGCATTTTCACGAAAAATACCTAACGGCTTGCCATTTTCATCAACATCCATAGAACCATCAGCCAACTTAATACTATGATCAGCAAGATCCAACAAAGACAGAGCCTTACTATTAACAACACAGACATGACCACAGGCTCTGGTGATGCAAATAGGATTTGTTAAGGAAACCTTGTCTAGATCATAGCGATTGGGAAAACGATTCTCATCAGTAAAATAATCTTGATTCCAGCCTCTTCCTTCTAGCCATTGATTTTTTTCTAAATTATGACAATTTAGTTTTAAAGCATTCAATAAATCAGACAAAGAAGAAGTATGCTTAGATAAATCTACTTGCTTTAAAAAGTTCCCTAATTCTAATAAATGCATATGTGAATCATTAAATCCAGGCAATACAAAATGATGCTTTAAATCAATCACTTCATAATCCTGGGTATTTAATTTTGATATATCTGGAACCTCAATAAAATGTTCATCTTTAACCGCAAAACTATCAATTATTTGATCACCTGTATAAATTGTTCCATTTTGATAAATTGTAATCATAAGTTATGCCTCCTACAATCAAATTTTCTCTAATTATATCATATATTCAAAAACAAATCAGTATAAAAACTTTTCACAAAATAAGAATACAATTAATAGATAATATACATCAGAAGTAATTTCTTTGCCTGCGTAATGACATTGATGTGATTTATGACCATAATAACAACTTCTTTCACTGATAAATGAATAGTGTCAAAGCATTGGACAAAGAAATAATTATATCCTTATTAATAATAACAATAATATAAAAAACCTAAAATTATATCCAATGATATAAACTTAGGTCATTAGGTCAATTCTCAAATTCTTTTGAAAGTCTTTTTATAAATTTATTTCTCTCAGCATCCTCGTAACCACGGAAAAATATTTCTTTTATATCCTCATGATTAAATAGGTACTGATAATCTTCGCCAATATGTCCCTCTGGATAAAGTACACCTAAATAATCATAGTTCTTTTTTGTACCACCAGCATCATTTTGCAAAATACCAGTAATCATCAATTTTTTCTCTCCATTTTTTAATAGGACTACTGAACCAATTGGTAATAAATTTTGAATTTTCATCATTAATCCACCTCGCATTTTTAAAGTAGTAGTATTTAAAGTCTCTCTCCAGAGAATAAGAAGCTTTCAAGGTATTTCATTTTAATTCTATATAGTTTTAATAGTTATCTCCTGCAGGACAATCGTAAAACATCCCACTATCACTTTCAACATTTGACATATCGAAGCTGCTTATATCTAAATCCGTCAATGAAGAACATCCTCTAAACATATAACTCATATCAATCACATTTGATGTATCAAAACTACTTATATCTAAATTGCTTAATGAAGAACATGAAATGAACATGCTGTTCATAGATGTAACGTTTGATGTATCAAAATTGCTTAAATCCAAACTGCTTAATGATGTACATTGATAAAACATTTTATTCATATTGGTGACATTAGATGTATCAAAATTGCTTAAATCCAAACTTGTCAATGATTCACAATGATAAAACATGACCGACATATCAGTAGCATTTGATGTATAGAAACAATCATTAAAATTAATAGAAGTACAATAATCAAAATCAGCAAACAAATATGAACTATTAGTATTTGCATCTACTCCACCCGCACCTACAATATATATATCAAGCATATTATCATCCTGAGAAGGAACAGTATATAACATAACACATCCGTCCCCATTTTCAGAAATGTCATATGACTCATCATCTATATCAGAAGGCAATAAATCAAAGCTATCTAGAAAAGTAACTGTTTTGACTTCATATTCATAAATTGAAGTTCCAAAAGCATATTTATGATAACTCTTTTCAAAAGATGCAATAACATTACCACTAAGGTTTGTAACGACATTGCTATTTTCATAAGTACTTTCGCTTATATCATTGGAATTATCACTAGTTGTATCACTATTAGTGTCATCATCGCTCGAATTACTTGAACTGCTAGAACATCCTACTAAAGATACGCATAACAATCCTGCTAATAATAATTTAATAAATTTTTTCATTTTTTCTCCTCCACCTTCTGTATATATTATAAGTGTTTGATTAAGATAAAAAAAGATGTGTCAATCAATTGGACAAACAAAAAAAGAGCTTCATGGAAGCTCGTAAGATATTCATTTTAATTCTATATAGTCTTAATAATAGTCATCACCTGCTGGACAATTTATAAATGATGTATTGTTGAATACAAAATAAACTCCATATTTAATATCAGTTAATGACTCACAATTTTCAAACATACTATCATAATCTTCAACATTTACCATATCAAAGTTGCTTAAATCTAAACTTGTTAATGATTTGCAGTCACAAAACATAAGATACATATCAGTTACATTAGATGTATTAAAATTGCTCAAATCCAAACTATTTAATGAATTGCAGTCATAAAACATTCTCTCCATATCAGTTACATTAGATGTATTAAAATTGCTCAAATTCAAACTATTTAATGATTTGCAGTTATAAAACATATCAGACATATCAGTGACATTAGATGTATCAAAGCTACTTAAATCCAAGCTTGTCAATGAAGAACATGACCAAAACATATCAGACATATCAGTCACACTTGAAGTACAAAAACAGTCGTTAAAATTTATTTCTGTAAGACTAGTATAACAATAAAATAAGTGATGACTATTAGAATTAGCATCAACTCCGCCATCTCCGGCAATATATAAATCGTACAATCCATCGTTAGTTTCTTCTATCCATGCTATAACTGATCCATCACCATTCTCTGAAACATCTAAATAATTATAATATTCTGATGGAATGTAGTCTAAATTATCTAAAAACGTAATGGTCTTGATATCCGAATTATACCACCATTGATTGTAATATTGATTCGAATCTTGATCAATCTCAGCTAAAACATTACCACTTAGTGTTGTAACTACTTCACCACTATTTGAATAATTGTTTTCATTAGTGTCATCAGTCTCATCACTGCTTGTTTCAGTTATAGTATCACTACTAGAGTCATCATTATTTGAATCATCTGAACTGCTAGAGCATCCTATTAATGATATACAAAGCAATCCAACTAATAATAATTTAATAAATTTTTTCATCTTTTTTCTCCTTATAAATTTTTTTAATTATACTACTAGAAAAAAAAGATGTGTCAATCAATTGGACAAACAAAAAAGAGCTTCTGTTGTAAGTGATGTAGAGAAAGATATAATATATAAAGATAATCGATATTTTTTAACGGAAAGTCTATTTAAAGAACAGATGCAATATTTAAATGATAATAATTATACTACTTTAAGTATGGATGAAGTGTATGCTTATTATATAGGTGAATCATATTTTAATGAAAAGACAGCTATTCTTACATTTGATGATTGATATAAGAATTTTTATATGATTGTTAAACCTATATTAGAAGAATATGGATTTAAAGGAACATGTTTTGTAATAAAAATTAAGTTAGAATCTAGTAACGAGAATCCGTTAAAACGTGTAGATATTGTTAATACTGATAATGTTGTATACTATTCTCATTCATATAGTTTACATATAACATCAAAAGGTTTTGATAAAAAATCATTCAGGATTTATTGTTAGAGAAAATTAATGCAGATTTTAAATCAATTGTTAACTATTCTAAAAAAATTAATTGTTCTATAATGATCATAAAAAGAGTGCTCCTCTTTGAGAAGTCACCCTTCATAAAACTAAGTAATCTTATTTTTCATATTTTTCAAAATATCCCTTGTCATCAAAAGCAAATTGTTTGCTTTTAATTCTTATAGATATTGCAAATGGTAACAAAATTAGAAAAACTGCAATACCCATAAATATTCCAATTCCACCTAAAATTTGTATTACTGTAAATGAATGTACAGTTAGCCATTTAATACCTGCTACACTCAATGGAATCATCATACACCATGAAGTAACTAATCCTGGACCATAGATAGTTTTCTTACCTTTTTCATGGTAACGTATATACATAAGAATTCCACTTCTAGTGTGATTTAAGGTTTCGCCAAGGCCAAAGAAAACGACAAGTGCAATTGCGCTAACTTCAATTTTTTGAACTGAAAACGTCACTAAAATTAAAATAATTTCTGCACCCAAATTCGTAACCATGTTAGTACATTCGTTTTGCGGATATACCATAGGTTCATTGGAATGAAATCCTAAATTGTTCATATAATAAAAACCTGCAGGAAATGAGTTTTCTTCAAAAATATGCATTGGTACAAGAATAGCTAGTATACAGATAAGCTTCTGTGACTGCTCCCATGAACTCCAGTTCCATATAAGCATACAGCCCATTACTATTCCCAAAAAATATACGGCATAAAGCCATGTCCTATCACACCACTTTTTTAATATATTCATTATTTAATCAGATACCTTTCTATGTGATTATTCCAAACAATTCCCATTCATAAATAAATTTTATCATATATATTTGAAAATTGAAAGGCCAGTTTGGTTTTCAAGTCAAGTCAAGTCAAATAATCTATTAGCACCATACTTATTAATTAGTTCCTTGACTTCATTAGAAAAACCAGCTTGACTCTTTTCAGCCAGAACACCTCTTACCTCTTCAAAAAAATAAGTTTTTGCTGTTTCTTCATTAGTTTCAAGCTCTTTATTTTCTTCAGTAAGAACATCAACTACTGCATGAAGACTATCAGCGATACCACGGACATGACCAATAACTTCAATTGCTTAATCAAGTATTATATCTAACTTGTTCATGATTCTTCACCTCCTTCATTTGCTTATGTAATAGCAAGTTCATCAATCTCATCATTAGGCACTAGAATTATGATTCTTTGCTTGTTTCTAAATAGAAATTTGATGAATCGTTCACGCAATGTGATGGACTTACATGAGACTACGCTATTGTTCTTCGGCTTTTTTGAAACAGTGATATGTAGATTTTGTTTCATCTTTATATCTTCCTTTTCGAGAGCTTTATTTATTACCCCTCTACTTATTAGCCTTGGGAAGGTGGTCAAAAGGACGTTTTCTATAAAAAATTTTTTAAATATATTTTTCCCTTCCTAATAGATATCATTGAAAGAGCATAAACAGTACGTTTATTTTTAGGAAATAAAAAAAGAGCTTCAAAAGAAGCTCTCAAAGTATTTCATTATAAATCTATATAGTTGTTGTTGTTTTTATTTCCTTTATTTCTGCAGGACAACCATCAAACATATTTTTTTGATAATAACTTTTTGACATATCAAAATTATTTATATATATTTCAGTTAATGATTTACACTTATAAAACATATTATCCATAACAATTACATTTGATGTATTAAAACTACTTAAATCTAATACAGTTAATGACATACAAAAGCTAAACATGTATCCCATACTTATTACATTTGATGTATTAAAACTACTTAAATCTAATACAGTTAATGACATACAACAATTAAACATATGTCTCATATTTATTACATTTGATGTATTAAAATTGCTTAAATCTAATTCAGTTAATAATCTACAAAATTCAAACATACTACACATATCAGTCACATTTGATGTATCAAAGCTGCTTAAATCTAATTCAGTCAATGATCTACAACAATAAAACATGTCTCTCATATTTGTTACATTTGATGTATTAAAACTGCTTAAATCTAATTCAGTCAATGATCTACAACAATAAAACATGTCTCTCATAT
>JAJQEL010000062.1:14836-16204 GCA_021201655.1 Erysipelotrichaceae bacterium
GTTACATTTGATGTATTAAAACTGCTTAAATCTAATTCAGTCAATGATCTACAACGATAAAACATATAACTCATATCACTCACATTTGATGTATCAAAGCTGCTTAAATCTAATTCAGTTAATTCTTGACAATTATAAAACATTTCTATCATAGTAGTCACATTTGAAGTATAGAAACAATCATTGAAATCAATAGAAGTGCAATTTTTAAAATCATAAAACAATTTACTACTATTGGGGTTTGCGTCTACTCCACCTTCACCTACAATATAAACATGATACATTTCACCTTCTGAATAATCAGCATATAGCATAACACATCCATCCCCATTTTCTGAAATGTCATGTGAATAAATATTCGGCTCTGAATCTAAAGGCAATATATCATAGCCATCTAGAAAAGTAATTGAATTGACATTATATTTACGAATTGAAGTTCCAAAAGCATATTCATCAGACACTGCTTCAGCTATAACATTTCCACTGCTTATTGAAACAACTTTGCTACTAGAACTGTTTAAAATTTTCTCCATTTTGTATCACCTTTCTTCTTAAATAAATTATATCTAATTATTTAAGATTGTAAAGATTAAAAAGGAATAAAATTAAAGAAGAACCTAGAACCATATCAATCGATATGATCCTAGGTTTTATTATTGCTTACTTAAATATCTGCTGCTGCAGAATCCTTTGTATTTTATCTTATTATAAGTAACTTGAACATATAACCACTTAACTCCACTGGTTGATGTATAATAACCATAGTTTTGTACAAAAAGATGTGTCAATTAAATGAACAATGAAATTTTATAAAAAGTAATGCTTAGTATTGATTAATCATCCATTAACGAATAAGCATAACAATAAACTTCGTAGCTATCATAGTCTAGTACATCATATGTATTAATCTCAAATTGACTTCCCAAAGAGAAATCAGAAGAAGCTTTTATAACTTTACCATCTTTTTTAAAATAGCTACAACACCATACGTATCAACAGCAAATTCACCATTATTTGTAATAGTACCTGTAATAGAGTTATCTTCTACTGTACTTACAATATCAAAATCAGCAGATAGAGGATAGACCTCATCACTATATCCAGATGATATTCCAAAATCAGATGCTGTTTCAAAATCTTCAACAATTTTGAATACTAGACTATCAAAATCCTGACTGTAATTAAATGTACTAGAAAAATATATAGTATCTCCAGATGCAATACCTTCACCTATAGGTTTAGTAAATGTCTCCAATTCATTATTGTTTGCATCATATGATGTTACAAGTATGCCAGGATATAAAAATGATTGATTTTGAAGTGATTTTGTCAAGTAGACAATTTAAATAATTAAAATGATTTGCTATT
>JAJQEL010000115.1 GCA_021201655.1 Erysipelotrichaceae bacterium
TTATGATTTTAGATAAATTTATTAAATTGTAATCCCTAAAGTTGAAAAGTTACGGGTTAATGATTCAATAATAACGATGATTGGATAATAATCAATACTCATATCAAAGAAAACCAATATCCATGATATCAAAGATTCTATACCTAATATTTGAATAATAGGTTTCAATAAATGAGCACTGTTGTCATATTCATCAATACCATCAATAGCTTTATAAAATAAGTAATAAGCTATAAACTCTGGTAATATGTTAATATTTAAAAGATAAATATCGACAAAACATATAACATATCCTATGGCAATAAGACGTATAGATTTTATACAATTTTTACTCATATACTTCACCACTTTCTATATTCATAGTTATTTCATCATAAAGTGATTCATTTTTCATAATTCTGATATGACAATATTGTCGGTTATAATGATAACTGCTACAATTATTTTCTAATGATATTGTTCCATCCCACTCTTTAAAACGATAAAATACATAAGCATAATCATTACTCATTGCACTTTCACTAGCAGATGTTTTATCTTTCAATGTTTCTGTTAATGTCAAATTAACAATATCATTTTTATTATGCAACAAATCTATATATATATCCCATAACTTATAGCATCACTATAATCTTCCATATGATAAGACGTTTGTACATATATCATATAATCATCACAAGCAGCATTGGTAATTGGTGCATCTATATATGATGAAGTGATGATATCTTCACTATTCATAGTAAAATCATATTCAAAACAAATTTCTAATTGATAAGTTCCTTTATCATTACTATAACTCATATCATTCATAAATTGATATGCATCTTCATAAGATAAATTCTGATAATATGTTATAGTATCTGCTTGTTTAACTTTCCAGCCATGATGATTAAATATTTGAATAGGAATAAGATAATAATTATAAGTATTATTTTCTAATTCAGTGAATAACAATGTTGCTTTATAAATATTATTATTTTTAGATAAATTAATAATACGGTAATTAACAATATTGTTTGTATTGAGAGTTATTTTATTTTCTAATTGATTTGTATAATCTTTTAAATCTTCTTCACTCATAACCATAGAATAATACACATCGTTTTGAAGTATAATTGCTTTTGCATAAGTATCAATTGCACCTAAATAAGTTGAACAAGTTGTTAATCTTGCTCCTGCTAGGTTATAATTTGTGGAAGTTATATCATTATAATAACCAGAAGTTGTAGTGATACCTACAGATAAAGGCAATAATAATATACCAATACATATAGACACAATAAGCATACCCTTAGGATATTTCTTAAATCTTACAATAGCTTCAATACGTTTTTTGATGTTCTTGGAGCCATTAGATAATGATGTAGTACCAAAACCTCTAGGAAATTGATTATTGGTCATAGATAATAATATCTTACCATATTCTCTTCTATCTTCTCCTTCTAATAATTCTAGTACTCTTTGATCACATAATGATTCTAAATCATTCCCTATTATATGATGTATATAATGCATGAAAGGATTGAACCAGTGTAAACATACCAATAATGACCATATGATATTCTGCATAGAATCATGATATTTGAGATGCAACAATTCATGAAGAATAACTTTATCATCAATATTTTCATTAGTAAGTACTAAAGCAGGTTTTATAACACCAAATACAAATGGTGAAGGCATTTGTTCAATAATGACAGTTTTATATACCTTAAGATGATATTGCTGGCAAATTAGAGTTATTTGATTTTTAGTATATTCAGAAATTAATCTTCCTTTGGATATAACCAATTTTAATTTAGCATATTCAAAAATATTTTTAATAATACTTACAATGATACCAATAATATAAATAAGAAATATCATATCAGTTACACTTGCAGGTAATGATGTTATATAAGGTAATATAAATGTATTATAAACTGGCATATAAGCACTAGAATATGTAGAATTTAAGTTTGATTCTACTATTGATTTAAACATTTCTAACAAAACATGAACTTGAGGAATAATATAAGCATGAAATAATCCAACAGGAATGAGCACTGATATGAATAATATTATCCATATATGATATTGCCATCTTGGTGATAGTTTATCTTTTAATAAATATTTTAATAACAGTAATATTCCCGCAACGATAGAGACATGGATTGTTTGATTCAATACGCTCCAAATATTTAACATAACTATACCTCCATATCATCTAAAATTTGAGATAAGTATTCTCTTTCTTTTTCAGATATTGTTGAATCTTTCAAAAAGGCAGCAACCAAATCACTGACTGAGCCTTTATACATCTTATTGAGTAAGATATCTCTTTCTTGTTTTAACGCTTCATCTTTACTCAATATGTATGAATAGCGATGTGGCTTTGATGAAGAAATCGCAACAAGATTCTTTTTAGCCATACGTGTAAGATATGTAGAAACTGTATTAGCGCTCCAATGTGTTGATTCTTTCAAAGCAGATACAATTTCTCCTAAGCCAAATGATTCTCCACTCCACAGCACTTCCATGACTTTCCATTCAGCTTCTGACAATTTTTGCATTGCATTCCCTCCTTTACTACAAATGTAGTATCTACTATCATACTACACTTGTAGTAATAAAAAGTCAAGAAAAACATGAAGAAAACTTCATGTCAAAATAATCTTATGATGAATATAATGGTTGCTATAGCACCAATCAATGAAATAATCAAATAAATATTTCTTGATTCTTTATCATCTTTGCTTTGCAGAAGATAATACAAGCCACCGCCTAAAATCATCACTGATACTAATAATCCAATAACATTAAAAATCATTCTTTCTCCCTCCATCTAAGTAATAATGCTGAATTAATAATTACAAATACCGAACCACAATTATGTACCAAAGCACCAATGACTGGATTTAAAATACCTGTCATAGCTAAAATAATAGCGATAAAGTTTAAAGTCATCGAAAATGTGAGATTACATTTTATAGTAAACATCATTTTTTGGGATAAACCTATCAAATGTGGCAATTCCTTGATATCATCATTAATTAAAGCAATATCAGCCGCATCAATCGCAATATCACTACCTATGCCACCCATTGCAATACCTACATAGGATTTTTTTAAAGCAGGAGCATCATTAATACCGTCCCCTATCATACAAACATATTCATTGTTATTTTGATAGTTATCAATATAATTGAGCTTATCTTCCGGTAGACAATGTGCATAAATAGTAGAAATACCTAATTGTTTTCCTATAGCTTTTGCACTATATTCGTTATCACCTGTTAATAATACTGGTTCAACTTTATATTGTTTTAATCTTTTTATCATTGATGGGCTTTCTTTTCTAATAGTATCTGATAATACCAAATATCCGATAAGCTTATTATCTATACCAATATAAGTTATTGTACAACCTTGATGTAAATATGATTCAACTTGCGTTAATATTATTGTAGAGATATCAATATGGTATTGAGAAAGTAATTGTTGATTACCTGCTAAAATCAGTTGATTATTTATCATACCACTTACACCTAAAGCAATGAGCATCTTAAAATCAGATACTTCCATTATATCTCCATGATAACTATCAACAATAGCTTTACCTAAAGGATGTTCAGAATTGTATTCAATGGAAGCAGCATATTTTATGATGGTTTCTTTATCATATTTATGATCCAATATAATAATATCTATGACTTTAGGCTGTCCATAAGTTAATGTACCTGTTTTATCAAAAGTGATTTTTGTAACCTTGGCAAGTCTTTCTAAAGCATCACCCTCTCTCACTAAGAAGCTATGTTTAGTAGCATTACCAATGGCGGCCATAATAGCTGTTGGCGTGGCTAAAACAAGCGCACAGGGACAAAAGACAACAAGGATTGTTACTGACCTTAATATTTCATGGGTGACTAAATAAGTCAAAACTGAAGCCGTTAAAGCAATGATTACAATCCAGGTGGCCCAACTATCAGCCAAATTAACAATTTTAGCTTTAGAAGCATCAGCATCCTGGACAAGTTGAATCATTCTTTGAATGGAACTATCTTCACCAAGTTTGGTAGCTGCCATGACAAAAGCACCATACAAATTTACTGTTCCACTTGTCACTTCATCTCCTGCCTTTTTGTCTACTGGCATGGACTCACCTGTCATAACAGATTGATTAATAGATGTTTCACCTTCAATAATCAATCCATCTACAGGTATCGTTTCGCCAGGTAAGACACGTAAATGTTGTCCTACCAAAACATCTTTAGCAGCTATCATTGTTTCTTTATCATTTTCAATAATTCTTGCCTGAGTTGGTGTTAACTGCACCAGTTTTTCAATACCCTCCCTAGCTTTAGCGACTGTTAATTCTTCCAACAGACCACCTAGTTGCATGATAAAAGCTACCTCACCTGCCGCAAAATACTCCCCAATATAAATTGAAGCTATTAAAGCTAAAGATACCAATACATCAGCTTTAATATCAAACGCTGTAACCAAACCTATAATTGCCTCTAAAATAATCGGCATCCCACACAAAATTATTGCTATCCAGGCATTATCAAAAGGTAAAAAATCAATATTAAAAATACTTAATAATAATGATATACCAGATATTATAAGTAAAATAATATCTTTCTTTGTTCCTCCCCACTCTAATATTTCCTCTAATCTATCAATCATATTGTCCTCCTATACCTATACAGGTATACCTTTATTATACCTATAGGGGTATAGGTTGTCAATAAATAATAAAAAAATAACAGTGAAAACTGTTATTTCATATTAGCAAAGCGTTCAATAGCTTTTGTAAAATCTTCAATTGTCTTATCAGCATCACCGTGCTGAATACCTTCTTTAACACAATGTTGAATATGCCCTTCTAAGACAATCTGTCCACATTTATGTAATGCTGACTTAGCAGCATTAATTTGAGCTAAAATGTCTTCACAAGGTACATCTTCATCAACCATACGATCAATAGCTCTTACTTGTCCTTCTATTTTACTTAAACGACGATGCAAATTATCTGCATCCATGCATTGTCTCATGTCTTCACCTCCATACCCCTACGGGTATAGTTATATTGTAACCTAATGAAAAAGTTTGTCAAGATATCAATCCCAAAATCCTTGTGAAACTCAAAAATTATACTCTAGCAAGTCCTTCTTTAATAGCTTGATCACTGACTGCTTTCGCAACGACTTTAGATACTCTTGGATCTAAAACATTTGGAATAATGTAGTCATATGACAATTCTTCATCATTGACAAGTGAAGCTAAACCCTTCGCAGCTGCTAATTTCATGCCTTCACTAATCTTTCTGGCTTTCACATCTAGTGCTCCTCTAAAAAGTCCTGGAAAAGCTAAAACATTATTGATTTGATTTGGATAATCAGATCGTCCTGTACCTATTATAGTAGCCCCAGCCTCTTTTGCTTCTTCATAAGTAATTTCTGGTTCAGGATTAGCCATCGCAAAGATAATGGGATCTTTTTTCATGGATTGTACCATTTCTTTTGTTACTAATTTAGGTGCCGAAACGCCAATAAAGACATCCGCTTCTTTAAAAGCTTCGGCCATAGTTATACGTTTATTTGATAAATTGGTGATAGATGTTAATTCTCTTGTTAAAAAATCATACTTATCATAATCTTCTTTAATTACAATACCATTGATATTAAATCCATAGATTTCTTTGACACCTAATGCTTTAATCATCTTAATAATTGAACTACCTGCTGCTCCTGTGCCACTCACCACAACGGTAATATCTTCTATTTTCTTATTGACTAGTTTTAACGCATTCATAAGTCCTGCACTTACAACAATAGCTGTACCATGCTGATCATCATGGAAAACAGGAATATCCAATTCATCAATGAGTGTACGTTCAATTTCCACACATCTCGGTGCACTAATATCTTCTAGATTAATACCACCAAAACTTGGAGATATCGCTTTAACAATATTAATAATTTCTTTAGGATCCTTGGTATCTAAGCAAATAGGTACAGCATCCACATTTCCAAATTTCTTAAATAAGATAGATTTACCTTCCATAACAGGCATAGCTGCTTCTGGACCAATATCACCTAAACCTAATACTGCAGTCCCATCACTCACAACAGCCACACAATTTTGTTTCCATGTATATTTATAAACATCATCTTTATTTTGATGTATTTCACGACATGGTTGAGCAACACCTGGGGTATAAGCCATAGATAAATCATGACTGTTTTCCAGTGAAACCTTAATATTAACTTCTAATTTTCCTTTTACTTCTTCATGCATTTGTAATGATTCTTCATATATATCTGCCATATTTGTTTCCTCTCTTTTCTCCGATATTATGACATAGTTGTATAAAAAATACAAGCGTTGCATTTGCCAAGTATCCTCTTATCAACTATAATATCAGTAGGAAGTGATATTATGCATCAGACAAGTTTATTTGAAACACCTGAACCACTTGCTAGTCGCATAAGGCCATTAACATTGGATGATTATGTGGGACAAAAGCATTTAGTAGGAAAAGGTAAAATATTATGGCAATTAATTGAAAACGACCAAATTAGTTCAATGATTTTTTGGGGACCGCCAGGGGTAGGTAAAACGACCCTTGCGAGAATTATTGCCAACTCCACAAAGAGTGAATTTATTGATTTTTCCGCCGTAACAAGTGGTATTAAAGATATTAAAGCCGTGATGAAAAAAGCTGACGAACAAAGACAGTTCGGTATAAGAACAATTGTTTTTGTAGATGAAATTCATCGTTTTAATAAAGCTCAACAAGATGCTTTTTTACCTTATGTAGAAAAAGGGAGTATTATATTAATTGGTGCTACTACTGAAAATCCTTCATTTGAAATCAATTCCGCTTTATTATCACGTTGTAAAGTATTTGTATTGAATGCTTTAGAGGTTGATGATATTTTAGAGTTATTACATCATGCCTTAAATGATGAAAGAGGTTATGGCAATGAAAATATTGAAATTGATGATGATAGTTTATATATGATAGCGGTATTTTCTAATGGTGATGCTAGAGTTGCTTTAAATACTTTAGAAATGAGTATTGATAATGGAATTAAAAAAGATGAAAAAACTATCGTTTCCAAAGAAATGATTGAACAAATTACCAGTACGAAATCATTACTTTATGATAAAAAAGGCGAAGAACATTATAATCTTATTTCAGCACTCCATAAATCTATGCGTAATAGTGATGTCGATGCGGCTATCTATTGGTTAGCGCGCATGTTAGAAGCTGGTGAAGATCCATTGTATATCGCCAGACGTTTAGTAAGATTTGCGAGTGAAGATATTGGTATGGCTGATAGTCGTGCATTAGAGATAGCAATAGCTGGATATCAAGCTTGCCACTTTTTAGGCATGCCTGAATGTAATGTTCATTTAACCCATGTAGTGACTTATTTATCCTTGTCAGTAAAATCCAATGCCTTATATACAGCTTATGAAAAAGCTAAAAAAGATGCCCTGCAAACTATATCTGAACCTGTACCTTTACATATTCGTAATGCTCCTACTAAGCTTATGAAAGATCTTCATTATGGCGAAGGTTATCAATATGCCCATGACAGCAAAGATAAACTCACAACAATGACTTGTCTGCCAGATTCTTTAAAAGATAAACAATACTACTATCCAACTAATCAAGGAGCTGAAGCTAAAGTGGCGATAAGACTAAAACAAATCAAAGATTGGAAACAAAAACATCAAAAATAAGCTCTCATACTGAGAGCTTTTGTTCTTGTGATAATAATGGCCTAGCCGTTAAGGCACTAATTGTAAAAGTTGATCCATTATGAAGTAATGAAGATATATTAGGAGTTAATAGACCAAAAGCACCTAGAATAATTAAGGACGTATTAAATACAACAATATTGCGATAATTATTTTGAATACGTTTAAATAATTCCTGCGATAAAATTCTTAAACGAACAATTTCCTGTAATTGATTCGACACTAAAGTAACATCCGCTAATTCTCTCGCTAAATCTGAACTATCCTGCATTGAAATAGATACATCCGCATTAGACAATGCAGGTGTATCATTAACCCCATCACCAACCATGATAACAGTATGTCCATTCTGTTTTAATTCTTTGATATATGTTGCTTTATCTTCAGGTAAAACTTCATAGCGATAATCATCTAATTGTAATTGCTCTGCAACTTTTTGAGCCCCATAACGACTATCACCAGTCAACATAACAACCTGTGAAATACCAGTTTTTCTTAATTTTTCAATAACATATGGTGCATCTTCTTTTAGAGGATCATATATACTAATAATCCCAACCAATTCGTTTCCAATCGCTAAATATATAAGTGAACTTGCTCCTTGTTTTTGTAAATCAAGAATAATTTGTTTTATTTCCTCAGTTTTAATAACACCTTCATCTTCGAAAATAAAATGATCGCTACCAATCACAACATGTTTTCCATATAATGATGTGGCTATACCATGCGCGATAATATATTCTACTTTGGCATGTTCTTCCTGATGATTGATTCCTTCAATCTGCGCTTGTTTGACAATAGCATTAGCTACACTATGAGGAAAATGTTCTTCGATACATGCTGATATTTTTAATACTTCTTCTCTACTATAACCATGAAGCGGTACTATTTTTTGGACAACTGGCAAAGCATTGGTCAAAGTTCCTGTCTTATCAAAAACAATAACATCTGCATCTTTCATTATTTCTAAATATTTTCCACCCTTAACAAGTACATTCATTAAAGCTGCTTCACGCATAGCACTAATAATAGAAATAGATGTCGATAAACGAATAGCACAAGAATAGTCAACCATTAAAACTGATGTTGCTTTCGTAAGATTGCGTGTTAATGCAAAAACACTAAAGAAACCTAAAAAACTCAAAGGAACAATAGAATCAGCCAAATGTTCAGCGTTTGCTTGTATAGATGCCTTTAAGTTTTCACATGTATCAATCATATTCATAATATTGGCAATTCTGCTTTCATCCTGCAGGTTTCTCACTTTAACATATATTTTTCCTTCTTCTATTAAAGTTCCTGCAAAAACACTATCACCTATAGATACATGTTTGCTTAGTGGCTCACCCGTAAAACTAGATTCATTAATCATAGCATCGCCTTCTACTATTTCACCATCAATCGGTATCATACTACCAAGCTGTAAAACAACAATCATATCTTTTTTTAATTCCTGCATCGGAATCTGCATCTCTACTCCATTATTATAAATCCATATTTTATCAAATTGTAATGATAAACTTTCGCCTAATTGTAGTTTTGTTTTCTTTTTAGTATAGGATTCTAATAGTTCAGAAATACTTAATAATAATATGATACTACTAGCTGTATTAAAATCACCTTGCAACATACACACACTAATACTAGAAGCATCTAACACAGAAACGTTTACCTTAAAGTTTGATAAAGACTTTAATCCTGCTTCAAGATAACGAATGGATGTATATATTGTATAAACTGCATTTAATGGTGTTGGTAATAACCATTTCAATAAATATCTTCTAACGATAAGTTTTATAATATCTTTTTTGTATTGTTGATTCATTGCATCTAATTCTTTTTCCCGCGGAAAATTTGAATATATTTCTTCATTAATATCTTTAAGATAAGATAAATCCAAAGTATCTAATTGATGTAATAAATCATAACGTTTATTTTCATCAAAACAAAACAAAATACTACCAGTTTTATAATTTACTTCGGCACTATTAACCATTGTCCATTGCATAATATCATCTAATAAAACATGTGATTGTAACTTATTAAAAACATTTGAACCATAACGTATTCTCATACGTCCTGGCATATCATGAACAATTTTATAAGAAATCATTATTTAGTTTCCTTATTCTTTACTTTTGCTTCGTAGTAGATATCTTTGGCATCTTCTTTGATTGTTTCAAATGATTCACTAGCCTCATCCTTAATACGCATACCATTAGCTAAACCTTTTACGGCTAAATCTCTTGCAGTTTTACTTTTGACAAAATTTTGAGTTGCAACTGTTGTTACAACACCACCTACAAAAGCCCAAACTTTTTTATTTGTAAGTAAACTCATATAAAAAACTCCTTTCTAATAAAATTCTACCATAAATAACATATCTTGACAAATTAAAAAGCCGCATTAACGGCTTCGATAAATCATTCTAAGAATAACACATACCATCGCAACAACAGCACCAACTGGGATCCCCAATTCTAAAGCCAAAGTCACATAAGACAATCCAATTGTTGATTCTAAAGTAAAATCATATGTATAAATAACCTCATCATCATAACTGACTTCCATAATCATTATTATTTCATCATCTTCAACAGGCGCTATAAGAAATGCTGATTGACTTTCTAAATTGATATCTAAATCTTCATAATCTATACTATTTTCTAATAATAACGAGATATCCTCAGTTGTTTCATAAACATATTGAAATATATTTGACCCTAAAATAGTATATGTTCCTAATTCCTCATCTTTTTTATATAAAGTCACACTATGATAATGAATAGTCATATAATTATATACAGTTAATGCATCCGCCACATGGGCATTCAAGCCATTTTCGGTTTTCGCATAAGCTGTGACTAAAATTAATTCATGGCCATCAATCGTCATTAGTGTAGCTAAAGTATATTGGGCCTCTGTAGTATAGCCGCTTTTAGCACCATCTAATACTGTTGTTTTCATACCACTATTAGATGAAGCACGATATAGTGTTGAAAACCATGTATGAACACCTGTAGAGCAAGTATAGGTTCTGGCAGTAAAGACTTCTTTAAATGTTTCATTATTTAAAGCATCATCTAAGATAACAGACATATCTTTCACAGTTGTATAATGATTATCATCATGTAATCCTGTTGGATTTTCAAAATGACTATTCGTTAATCCTAAACTGGAAACTTTTTCATTCATCGCCTCTACAAAAGCTTCAACACTACCATAAGTGAGTCGCGCTAATGCCTGACAAGCATCAGCTCCCGAAGGCAATAATACTCCATATAATAAATCTCGATAGGAAACTTTCTCACCTATTTCTAAATAAGCTGTAGAAGCTCCTGCCGCATATAAACCTGCAAAATCTTCTTCAACCATAGTGATTGTATCATCTAAATCTGTATCATTTTCTTCAAGCTCTTCAATTGCAACTATAGTTGTCAATATTTTGGTGATACTAGCAGGATAGATTTGATCATCTGATTGATCATCTAAATAAACTAAACCAGTATTTCGATCAATAAGATAGGCATATTCAGAATATAAATTAACAGATATATTCGCTGCTGATACTGGTTTCATTACCAGTAATCCAACAACAATAACTAATATAAAACTTAATATTTTTTTCATGAAGACCTCCGCAAAAATGAAAGTTGAGTTTGTGATATAATTATCGCAATAAATATGAACGTAAAGCCTATAAGTATTTTTAAGGTTAACACTTCATGATAAAAAATAATTGAAAACATAACCCCAAAGACAGACTCTAATGATAAAATGAGCGAAGCATAACATTCATTGGTATATTTTTGTCCTAATGTTTGACATAGCATTGTTATAGCTGTCGCAAAGAAAGATAGATAGAATATTTGAAGAAATATTGTCGGTTTAATACCCTGAATAATTGTTAAATCTTCAAAGAGAAGAGAAAATATTAATGCTAAAATAGAAGCCCCATAGAATTGAAAAGTCGTAAAAGCTTTACCATCAACAGACTTACTAAAGTGTTGCGTCATAATAATATGGATAGCATATAATAAACCTGCAATAAGTGTTAATAAATCCCCTAAATGCAATGAAAAATTATCCAGACTCACAAAACCAATACCAATAATACAAATAAAAGCGGCTATAAAATGATATAAACTAGGTTTTTGTTTATCTATAAGCCATGATAAAAATGGTACAATAGCACAATAAACTGCAGTCAAAAAGGCATTTTTACCAGGTGTGGTATAAGTTAAGCCCCAGGTTTGAATATAATAAGCGAAGCATAAACAAAAACCTGTTAAAATACAGCCATATATTCTTTTTTTGGAAAAGCTTTTATTTGTTTATAGAATAAGATACTTAATATGATTGATGCCAAGATAAAACGTATCAATAATAATGAAGCGGGTGTTATAAAATCAACAGCATTCTTCATGACAATGAAGGAACTACCCCAGATGAGAGCTGCTGTCAATAAATATAGTGGACCTTTAATCTTCATATGTCATAAAGAAATGGTACTTTTGTACCATTTCTATCCATTTACAACACTGTGACAACGACAGCAAAGTTCACCATTCATTTCATTCTCTTCAAAGTAATTCCAGCATCTTGGACATTGAATACCATTAAATTTTTCAGCTTTAATGAATGCTGTATCATATTCATCTAAGCCATCATTATTATCAACAAATTTGACTTTTGCGACAATGAATAATTGTTTTAATGAAACACCTAACTTTGCCATATCTTTATATTCATCTTTGAGATTGATAATAACTCTAGCTTCCATATTAGATTTAATAATCTTTTCATTTCTTAAATTCTCTAAGGCTTTCATAACATCTTTTCTAAGATTTAAGAAACGATCAAAGTATTCTTTAATATTTTCACTATCATCAATATCTAATTTAACAGGATTTTCTTCTAAGAAGATAGATTCTTGTTGATGATCATCACAATTGAAGTTATCATGTAATTCTTCAGCAGTAAATACTAAGATAGGTGATAATAATTTCATGAGTGTTTTAGCATAATGATACAACACTGTTTGTACCTGTCTTCTGCGCTTACCATCAGCTTTTTCAATATAAAGAATATCTTTTGTGAAATCCATATAGAATGAGCTAACTAGATTAGTAAAGTTATTCAAGATTAATTGATTAGCACTTGCAAAATCATAACGATCAAAAGCTTCATGATAACCATCAATTAAAGCATTTAACTCAACCAGCATATACTTATCAACGCCTTCAAGGTTTTCTACAGGAATAACATCTTTTTCATTAAAATCATTAAGATTGCCTAACATAAAACGCATTGTATTTCTGATTTTACGATAGTTTTCAGCAATTTGTTTCATAATATCATTAGAAATACGAACATCTGATTGATAAGCAACAGAAGTTGCCCATAATCTTAAAATATCAGCCCCATATTGATTAACCATCTTAATAGGATCGACAGTATTTCCTAAAGACTTAGACATCTTATTACCTTTTCCATCCAATACAAAGCCATGAGATAGTACAGTCTTATATGGAGCACATCCATGCGTTGCTGTACCAACGATCAATGAAGAGTTAAACCAGCCACGATATTGATCACTACCTTCAAAATATAAATCAACAGGATATCTATATCCTCGCTCTTTCATACAACCTGTATGAGAAGAACCAGAATCAAACCAAACATCCATAATATCTTTTTCTTTCTTAAAGATGCCATTTGGTGAATGTTCATTCGTGTAACCATCTGGCAATAAGAACTTCTCATCTTTTTCAAACCAGATATTAGAACCATATTGTCTAAATAAATCAGAAATATACTTAAAGACTTCAGCTTCCATAATAGGAGTACCATCTTCACAATAAATAATAGGAATAGGCACACCCCAAGTTCTTTGACGAGAAATACACCAATCACCACGATCTTTAATCATATTATAGATTCTAATATGACCCCATTCATTAAGCCATTCAGTTTTATCAATTTCTTCTAATAATTTATCTCTAATCTTATCAATAGAACAGAACCATTGATCAGTAGCTCTAAAGATAATAGGTTTCTTAGTACGCCAATCATGAGGATACTCATGCTTAATGAATTCAAGCTTTAATAAAGCGCCAATTTCATCTAACTTTAATGTCACTGTCTTATTAGCATCGTCTACATATTGCCCTGCTAACCATTCACCACAATCTTCCATCATACAGCCATGATCATCAACATTACAATAAATATCTAGACCATATTTTTGTCCAACAATAAAGTCATCCATACCAAAGCCAGGAGCTGTATGGACACAACCTGTACCAGCATCAGTAGTGACATGATCACCTAAAATAACTAATGATTCACGATCATATAAAGGATGCTGACAAGTAATATATTCTAATTCCTTACCTTTAAATCTTTGTAAAATTTCTTTCTGTTCAAGACCTAATTTTTCCCATAAACTATCTACCAACTCATCTAAAACAATAAGTTTCCCTTTTTCACTTTGTACTAAAGCATAAGTAAAGTTTTCATTTAAGCAAATAGCCAAGTTACCAGGAATAGTCCAAGGTGTTGTTGTCCAAATAACAAAATAAGTATCGTTATCTAAAATACCTTTACCATCCTTCACCTGAAATTTTACATAAATGGTAGGTGATTTCACTTCATGATATTCGACTTCTGCCTCAGCTAAAGCAGATTCACTTGATGGTGACCAATAAACTGGTTTTAATCCTTTATAAATAAGACCATCCAAAGCCATTTTTGCAAAAACATCAATTTGATTGGCTTCAAATTCCTTATCCAATGTTAAATAAGGATGATCATAATCGGCAAATGTACCAACTCTAATACATTGTTCTTTTTGCTTTTCAACTTGCTCTAAAGCATAGCTATAACATTTATTTCTAAATTCTGCTGTGCTCATTTCTTTTCGGTTGACGCCAAGTTTTTGAATAGCATTTTCAATTGGTAAACCATGCGTATCCCATCCAGGAATATAAGGTGTATAATAACCTTCCATATTTTTATATCGGCAAATAACATCTTTGATAATTTTATTAAGCATATGACCAACATGCATGTTTCCATTAGCATATGGAGGCCCATCATGGAAGACAAAATCATCATGACCTTCATTTTGTTGAATAACTTTTTCGTACATGTGATTTTCTTGCCATCTTTCAACATATTTTGGTTCCTTTGTTGGTAATTTACCACGCATTTCAAAGGTTGTTTTAGGCATTAATAATGTTTCTTTATAGTTCATTTATATCCTTCCTTTCAAATAAAAAAACGTCCTTTAAAGGACGTTATACACGCTACCACCTTTATGTGTATTAATCCATCTTAACGCGATGTACGGCTCTCCCTACTATAATTTCAGGATGCTACTTAGGAGTGATTCTCCATAAGTTCCTATCACTTGTTTCCACCATCCACAAGCTCTCTCTCATATTTCCTTATGAACTTTCTCCATCTTCGTATTTGTTTTCCTGTTCCTCTTTAATTAAACTGAAAATTTCAGATTTGTCAATAGTTTCTATCATTTCTTCACTCAATTTTATAACATTTGCTCTGAAATCTAAAGCTTCCTGCTTAATACTATCCACATCTTTTGATAAACCTCTCACGTACTCCATTGATTCTTTAAGAATCATATTAGCATTACGTTTTGCTTTTTCAATCAAATCACTGGCTTCCTTTAAAGCTAATCGTGCAATTTCTTCATTGGTTTTTTCTTGAATTGTAATTTGTTTAGTAAGTTCAGTGTTTGTCTGTTGAAGCGATAGTATTTCATTTTGCAATTGCCCTATTTGCTGTTGCTGATTTGTAATTGTTTTGTTAAAATCTTCTATCTTCAAATCAACTTCCTGCTTGTTATAACCACGCCATTGTTTTTTAAATTCTGCCACTCAACTCACCTCTCATTTATAAAAATATCCAGTTATTACATGATTATTCGATTTTGTCTCTTTTTGTTCATCAACCAGTTTGACACGACCATGATGCCTTAAAGAAATGACATTATCATTATGACACAAAAAACTAACTTCTTCAACAATTTTATAATCGACTTTTACATTTCCACTATGAATTGCTTCCACGGCCTTAGTCCTTGAAACTTTAAACATGGTAGCAATAATCTTATCAAGACGAAAACTAGACACAATAAATGTTTTTGTTATAAATTCATGTTGTATGAAGTGATTTTGTCAAGTAGACAATTTAAATAATTAAAATGATTTG
>JAJQEL010000077.1 GCA_021201655.1 Erysipelotrichaceae bacterium
AAAATTTCCATGTCTAATTCTCACTTTTACCCGAACAAAATTTGGTTACCCTTATTTTCGTCATCTGATACAGAAAATTCATCTCCGATAAAGGCAATATGATCATTTTTCCATCTATCACATAACAATTCCTTCAAAGCATATAATATTGTATTTCCACGAAACATAGATCGGTTAGCTCTATCACCAATATCAAAATCGATAGGTTGAATATATTCTTTTTTTATCAATATTAATCCAACTATAATATTCTCCCATATATAATCACCTGTTTCTAAAAAATATTTATATTGGTGGAAGTGGTGGTAAGGCTTCTAACATAGACTTAACTTCTTCAACTTCTTTTGCTTTTACCCATTGAGGCATACCAGCTGACCAAACCAAACTTTCACCATTAAACTCATTATTAAGATCCATTTGTTGAAGAGTTTTGATATCATAAGGCCCAGCTGCTTTATTATTAATAACTACATAATAATCAACCATAGGAATAGGTGGTGGCGTTTGCTTTGTTTGAGAAAACTCTTTTTCTTTACGTTGAATGCGTAACTTTTCTTCATAATCCTCAGAATTAATACGTTGTTTATCAGCGATGTCTTTTACTTTAGCATCTTTTTCAGCTGTTATTGTAGCTTCTATGACATCTCTTGTTATTCTCATAAGCTGTTTATATCCATCACTAGATTTATCTAGTTCTATCGCACCTATATCAACACTTGATACAAATACACAATATGATTCCTCTAACTCTTCTTTTATATCAGATTCAATCAGATCATTGATTTCATTAATTCTTGATTCAACTTGTAATAATGATAAATTATTACTAGAGAGATAATTAATAATGATATTCTTTACAAATCTGCTAACTGTATCACGAATTTGATTTGTAAAATCATTTAGATCAAAAGTATTTAATCGATGTAATGCAATAAAGTCTAAATAATTAGAAATTCTAAAACTTATAGTTCCTCTAACTGCTAATGGAACACCAAATTCAGGATATCTAGAATCATATACATCGAAGAAAGGGACAGCAAATCTTGTTTGAATGATTCTTGCTAGATTTATAAAATAAACCTCTGCCTGAAAAGGGGAACCACCACCATAAGCTAAACCTTTTATATCTGTTAAAACTGGTAAATTTGAAGTAGTGAGAATTTCATCAGCAGGACCTTCAATGTAATCCATATTTTTTCCATCTTGTTGAGGATATACAAATATTGCTACTTCACCATCTTTTACTCTCAATGGTGACCCCCAACGTATAGCATTTTCTCTATTATTACTTCCTGGTTTAGAACTAGTTGGATGCCATTTCCAAATTAGATATGATGATTCATCACAACGAATTTCATTTATGAAACCATCATTTTTTTAAAAATTGTCATGAAAAACTCTCCTTCTTTAATTAGTTTTTATTTTAAAAATACAACTTTTTTACATGTTGATTTTTTAATAAATTCAACCATATTTTTGTGCTAGAAATAAAAGTACCCAGAGGAAAACAACAAAAAGCAAGGATAAAGCCAATCCAATATAGAAATGAGTTTCTTTCTTTTTTTCTTTTTCTATTTCTTTATTTTTTTGTGTGTACATTTTTTTTGATTAATTGAAATTCAGGCTCATTACCAAATATAATTTCTGCTTTTACATAAACTTGATCTGCTTTAGATTTCCAAGCATCACTAACAGCTCTTTGTACACCATGACTTCCTTCTCTAAAATAATCATACATTGATGCATCAACATTTGATATTGCTAAAGTTAAGAATTCTATCATATCTTCTTTTGTGTTAGGAACAGAAAAACTTTTTATGAGGCTTATTTTCTGCTCATCTATGCTTGTTATTTCATTGTCAGAAGAACTTTTAGAGAAAAAAGATTCTTCTGATTGTAAAGGCCTTCTTTTGGATTCAATAGCTTCTAATTTTAATTCGAATTCTTTAACAGCGTTAGAAGTTTTAGAGTTTCTAAATTCAAAACCACACTCTGGGCAAAAACTTTCAAATGATTTTATAATTGCACCACAATTAGGACATTTATGTATATCACCTTCATAAACTTTTTTTCTTGTTGTATTATTATTAAATTCTATTAGAGATGTTCCACAATATTTACAAAATTTATCATTATCTCCAACTAATCTACCACAATTCTTACAATATGCCATTATTTAATCTCTCCTTTAAAATTAATTTATTATATGTAATTTAAGTATTTTAGCGATAGTAAGTTTTCTTTAGTATTGTTATAGCTAGTAGTAGCTTCTTCAATTTCATCTATATACTCTAATAATTCAGTTTTCTTTTGTTCCCAATATTCATATTTTTCTTCTGATAAATCTTTATCAAAATTTAAAGTATAAACTTTAATTCTTGCAGATTTAAAATTGCCATTTGAAATATCCTCATTAATTTCTTCGACAATATCATTTAAATCATTTTCAGCTGATGAAATTTTAAATGAATCAGTACTGAATAGCAAAAATATTCCTCCATATAATAGAATCATAACTCCCCAAAAAATAATATTAAATCTTATATTTTTATGCTTGCATCTTTTAATTTCTTTATTTTTTTAGCATACATATTTTGAATTCTTTGAAATTCATAATCATCACCAAAAAGAATTTCAGCTTTTAAATAAACTTGATCTGATTTTGATTTCCATGCATCGCTTATTGCATGTTGTGAGGGATTTTTATCTTCCATTCCTGGTTCATACATTGTTGCATCAACATTTGATAAAGCCAATGTCATGAACTCTATTATATCCTCTTTAGTGTTAGGAACTGAGAAACTTTTAATTAAACTTATTTTTTTCTCATCAGTACTAGTTATTTTATTATCAGATGTAATTCGTGAAAATAATGATTTTTTTGTTCTAACTGGTTCTCTTGTAGATTCAATAGCTTCTAGTTTTAGTTCAAATTCTTTAACAGCATTAGAAGGCTTAGAATTTCTAAATTCAAAACCACATTCAGGACAAAAGCTTTCAAATGATTCAATAATCGCACCACAATTAGGGCATTTGTGTATGTCACCTTCATAAACATTTTTTCTTTTATTATCATTAGATTCAATAAGTGAATTTCCACAATATTTGCAAAATCTATCATTATCATCAACTAAATTACCACAATATTTACATGTTTTCATCTTATATTCCTCTTCCCTTACTTTGTTAAAACAATTATAATTTAAAATTGTTAACATATCAAGATAAGTAGTTAAATTATAATACATTACAATTTTTAATTTAAAAAATCACCTGAATTGGTGATTTTCACATATACAAATTGTTGTGTATAAAGTTAAAATTGATCTAGTTCTTCTTTGGTAAATCCGTCTGCTAACAAATGATTTTCGTCAAAAATTCCACTATTAATTATTTTATAATATGTTATTCCATTGTATTCATATGCAGTATAATCATAAAAATTATTATTAGCTTTCAGAGTTCTTTTTTTCACTGGCCTAAATAAAGCAAGAACTTCTTTTTCAGAAAATTTATTGGTTGGAAAAACATAATAATCATACTTTTGCTCCCATCCAAGTCTTTTAGCGCTTATTACATAATATTTTTTCATATAAAACTTCCTTTTTTATTCCACACCTAATGCTTTAAATACTGCTTCTTCTGGACTCTTATAAAAAATAAGATTAAAGCATGTAATTAAGTCAGGTGGAACATTACCTAAATCTACAACTGCAGAATTTGGAAGTAATATTTTCTTTGCTCCAGAGTCAGAACACACCTGTAAGACGTTAGCAAGCTCGCTAATTCTATTTATTGTACCACCAATACTAATTTCTCCAATTACTGCTAATGAGCTTAAAACAGGCTTATCTAAGGCAATAGAGCATAAAGCAATAAGAGTAGAAAGACTTAAACTATCAGTCATACCAATTCCTTGTAAATCTTGATAATTAACGATATAGTCAACAGTATCTAAATTAATTTGACCACTAATAGCTTGTTTGTTACCCTTTAAATAGTTAAAAGCTGTATTAGTTGATTCTTTAGCTTCACGACTATTACCTAAACCAGTTCTATCAAATTTTCCGTTTCCAACTAATTTTTGTGATTCTAATCGATATACACCAATCATACCACTTTTAGCATGTGCTACTGTATATACTTGTCCTGGATTACAAATACCATCAGGAATTAAATTACCTGCACCTTGTTCAGGTACACCAACATAAAATTCTTCAAAACTATCATTATCAATGTATGAAAAATTAATATCATAAAATTCCATACCACCAATTTTCTTTAACTGTTCTTTAACTCTTCTACGCATTTCTAAAGAAAAATTCAATATTTCCGTCAATTCTTCTTTGCTATAATTACAATCAGGATATAACAATTTAAGATAGCCACTTACCATCTTAGTAACAGCAATAGTATCTCTCTGATTTAAACATTTACCTAAATGATAATATTTTTCAATAGCATTACCTTGACTTTCTTTTCTGAGTTCTCTTAAAACCTCTGCAAAATAATCTGTAATAAAACCATAATCATTAGTAAAATGTTCTGGTCTATACTTAGGAATCTCCCATCCTGGTAAATAACAATGCATGCGATCTAAGAAAGCTGTATCATTATTCATAGCATCAGGGAAGGGGTCAAATAAGCTTGATGTCTTTAATAGTACATCGACACTTTGATTAATATTGCCTAAAAATACCATTGATGCAGAAGCACCAATTTCTTCTCTACCTCTAGAAAAAGTGTGATTGGCCATATAACCTTTCATAATTTGAATTCCATCTTTATCTTTAAAACGAATACCAGCCACCTCATCAAAAGCCACACAATCCCATAAGCCAACCAAACCAATGGTTCTTCTTCCCATGTTATAAAATAAATTTGCTACTGTTGTCTGACCACCAGAAACTAAAATACTATTTGGAGATATTTGTTCATACAAATAAGATTTACCAGTACTTCTTGGACCCAATTCACATAAATTAAAATTGTTTTCAATCAAAGGAAGTATACGTGTTAACAATAACCATTTCTCACGATATTGAAACTTATCAGGCTCCATACCTATAGAACGTAAAATAATATCAATCCATTCATCCTTAGTAAAGTATTGTCTTTGTGCTTTATATTCATCCAATGACACTGTAGGCATCTGAATAGGTTTTAAATTTAAAATATTAATAGGTTCTCTATTTTTTGTTTTACCTTCATCCATTACGCCAACATCATCATTTGTAAGATATTCAAGTGTAACCATACACCATATTCCACCAGCTAATAATCTATCGAATTTTTCAGGATAACTTGCATCAATAGGTATTTGTCGCAATCCTAAATTAGAAAAACTAGCTTCATATTTATCCTTTTTTAAGTTAAGATTGACTGTTACTCTATCAATGATTGCATAAGTTCCTTTAGAACGAAGTATTGATAATATTTTTTGTGATTCATCAGGTCGTACAAAGTTATCAGAAATAATCTTTTTAACTTTTTCTACACCTTGTTCAATAATATCTTCATCATCACTGCTACAATATTGAGCTAATAAGAATTCAAGTACATATACAGGAACATTGGCACTTTCTTTAATGCTCTTTGTTAAATCTTTACGAACAATTTTGCCTTGATAATATTGATTTAATTTATCATTTTCAATTTCTCTATTTGAATCACCACTAATTTTGTTGTCCATTATCTATACCTCCCATCTTATATTTTTCATACATATAATTATCTAGCCATATAACAATATCAATACAAAGAATAGCTTTCAAAGCATGTTCTTTAGTTCCATAATTTATCTGATTGCCATGACATATCAAATTTCTACAAGGTTGATTAGAATCATAATTTTTAGTTTTGGATGTATAAACATCCTTAAATATATAATATAAAGCATTTTGCCATCTAAAATAACCTATATCTATATCATTTACAATCAAGGCTAATTTTCTTTTTTCATCTTTATTTTTGGAATTTAAATCATTATTACTTAATTCTAAAAAGTCTGCTAAAATGTTCAAATTTTCTTTATTTTCCTCTAAATAATCATCATATTTAGTAAACAAATCATTTATTAATCCACTAATTGCACACATGGACAAGGAAGTACTACTAAAATATAAACCATGTAAATAAGATATAATTATTTCATCTAAAATAGGTGACCAATTTCTTGATTCGTTTTGATAATTAAATTTAAAATTCAAATTTTTAATATAATCATTAGTTAATATTGCTATTACAGTTTCATCCATAACATTTTGAGAAACTCTCTTTTCAGAAAGATCTAATATTACATCAATAAAATCAGAATCATTCAAACTGTATAGTGGCCATTTATAATCTTTTAAAGCCATTAGATAAGAACATGTTATCCACATATCCTTCATATCATCAGCCATTGCAGAAATAGATAATTTCTTTATTATTGAATCAAAGTTTCTATTTATAACATCTATAGTTTTCCAAAAATCATCATCAAAAACCTTACTTAAAGTTGATGATATATTATTTGTATAAGAATCAACATCTATTTTCTTTGTAGCTTCAGAAACAATACTTAAAGCTTCAACCACACCATCCATTTTAATATTACTATTTTTCTTCTTATTATCTTCGTCCAAAATTAATCCTCCATAGTATTAACTAAAGAAATCAAATTCATCAGTAGAAACTAAAATATCTATTGTAAATTCAATCTTTTTAGGTGCTTGTAAATGCTTTTCATCAACAATGACTAAATAATATGCATCCAAATTACTAAAAGTAAGAGATTTTAAATTAAAAGTACATTTAATTTCTCTATCCTTATTATCTTTACTTGTATTATCAGCAACAATTCTTTGGATATCACTAACGACATTATCTTTTGTATCAACCATATAAGCTTCATAAGTACAAGCTGTATTATTAGTAGAAACAGGATCTTTTTGATAAAAACTAAGGTTATAAATCTTATTTCTTATCGTTCTAGATTGATTAACTAATTCAATTTCAACTGGTTTCGTATCATATCTTTTTTTATTTCTCATATATGTTTTTGAATTACTACGTACATTAGTAAATTTTACTACTGGTACAACCATTTCCTGAAGACTTAAGCCTCCATGTACATAATTGTTTTGGCCACCTTGTTTCTTAATTCTAATACTGCCTTTAGTAGCATATCCTTCATAACCATATTCATTATATATACCTTTAACATTGACCAAAAAGTCAATGCCTACTTTCTTATCAGTTAGCACATATCTCTTATCACTTATAACAATATCTTTTCTAAAATCAGACTTATCTAATTTATCAACTTCAGTTAAAGGAGAATTGTTATATAAGAAACCATGATCAGCTGTAATAAGAATATTCTTTGCTGTAAAGTTATTCACTAATATTTGTATTAAATTCTTGATATCATTAATAGTCTTATCGCATGCCTCAAAAGTAGAATCTGTATCTTTATGACCAGTATTATCAATACAATCATGATAAATATAAACAATATTTTTACCTTGTATTGCATTATTTCTTTCAGCTCTTGTCATATTAACAACATCATTAAATTTTAAGGCAACACTAGCTTCATCATACTTTTGTAATACATTTTGTCTATTACTACTATCTGTTGATTGACCATCAGCAAGAACCTGAATTTTTCCATTAACATTTTTTATAGTTAGTTGTTTATGTGGTAAAAGGGCAGGCATTCCGTATTCTGTATCAGCTGGAAAAATAGATTGTTGTGCATTGATTTTCACATCAGCTTGGAAATCTTGTTTTAATTCTTCTACTAAAGAAGTAGCTACCTCATATCTTAATCCATCAGAAATAATGACATAGGTTCTTACCTTATTATTGCTTACATAATTCTTATAAAAATCTTCCTGATAATCAACACCATTTATTCTTCCAGATTCTTTTAATGGTTCTTCAATGAGATCATACCATTTAGAATCCAATTTATATAAATACCAGTTCTTATAATCCTTATCAACATATTCAACAAGTTCCTTGAAAGAATCATCCAATGCATCATTGCTATTCATAAGAATATTATGATAGCAAAGCATAAAATGACGATAATATGTATCCATTAAATAATAATGATCTATATAATTATTCCATAATTCATTAGCATCTGTTTCATGGAATTCATCGTTATACTTTTGATGAAAGTCTGCCATATTAGCAATTTCTAACAATCCCTTGTAATAATTTTCATATGTAGAATAGTAAATTTTAGATTTTCTTGCATCAACAATTCTTCTAATATTATTACTATCAATATAATTATTATTATAAATATCAAACATTGAGTTTCTTAAAATCAATTCATCAACGCATTCAAATAGATTATTTTCTAATAATTCATTGATTTCAGCCTTATCAAAACGTGTATATAATTCTAACTTATCTTCAACTACTCTTATAATTTCTCTTGCATCTTGCATTTGGTTACTATGTAACCATTCATCAATTAATTCATAGCAGAAATTTTCTTGTTCTTCACTGACATTATCATAATATCTTTCTAATCCCTTTAATAATTTTTCATTTAAAGTTCTAAAAGAAGCATTTATAACAATATGATTAGCAAGTTGTTCAATTGATTGTTTTTCTTCATCATAACCAACTGTTCTTCTGACAATCTCCCAAAAAGTAGTACTAGCACCATATTTTAGAAATGATTTCATGTATTTATTATCAAAATCCAACGAATCAGATAAAACAGCTTTTATGATTTCTTTAGTGCTTACTTTTCTTGTTTTACATAGAGTTGATAAAATGACCATATCTATTTCTACTGGCTTTGTTATAGAATAATTATAAGATACAAAAGCATTTCTTCTTGATTCACTATTAAAGAATCCTTGATATTGTTCAACTCTTTTTCTTAATTCTAGTAATTGTGGTATATTTAATGAATTCATCCACCTTGATGTTCTGTCTGATCTAAATTCTTCACTATATAATTTAACATCTAAAAACCAGTCATTCTTTAAATTATTAATAACCAAAGGATTATAAATCAAATAATTGCTTTCAGTATCATCAACATTTATCAATTTTTTTATTTCAAAATTATTAGCCCCTGTTAATTTTACAATCTTAGCATTTTCTAATTCTATTTGATCAATGATGTCTTCATTTTCTCTTTTTTCATCATTCCAGAATATAATTCTTCGTTTATAATATTCTTTTAAAGGAAGTGAAAATCTTCTATTCAAATCCTCAATAATATCTTCTAAATCCATTTGCACTTCCTCCTTAACTTATGTGTAAACTACAAATGCTTCATTACTGTCTTTTCGAAAATAACTTTTACTCCATCTATTCGACGAATTCGTTCATCATAAATTTTATCAACTTCTACATATCCTAAATCAACAAAAGGTTTATTAATAGGGGAACCTACATTGGCAAATATTTTACTTGCACCAAATCTTTTAGCATCATCTTCAAGAACTTCTATCAACTCTTTAGTTAACTCTTCGGAATCTTCAATATCTGTTACTAATGCATATTTTATATACGCTTTTTCGTCATCATATTTATGTACTGAACCACTACCATATGGATATCCATCCTTAACAACAAATCTAACATTATATTGTCTTGGATGACTAATTTCAGAAACTTCTAAATCTTTTTTAATTTCAAATTCCAAACAGTGGCCTCTATTCCAATAATCTACTTTGATGATGACACCTTTATCATGAATTGTTTGTAGGTGTTCCTTAGGTAAATCCATTTTCTTAACTAAATCCCATGGATTTGTTAAAAATGATATTTCATCCTTTTCTAGATAACTTGCAAGCCATTTATTATCAACATAAAAGCTTGCTGCTCCATATTTATCTTCAATAATATTTTTAATATCGTTATTTAATGTTTCATATTCATCTTCATAAGAAAAATAATGAACATGATAATCACTGTAATATAATGTAAACTCACTAGATAATTCAACAAAAAGATTTATGTCATTATTAGGATTAATTACTTCTAATGTTACATCATTTTCTTCTAAATAATCATAGTCAATTTCTTTATTTGTATGTTCTATGACTTCATAATCTAATAATAACGATTTAATCAAATCTTCTTTCATTTTATAAGGATAGTCTATTTCCTTATATTTTTCTGCAATATTTATTGGTATCATAGAACACCTCCTAATTATTATATTTTTGCTAATAAATCGCCAAATAGGGCATAATTATGTTTTACACCATCATCTAAATCAATTTCTATCATTTGATCAGCAGCATGATGTATTTTTTCTTCATAAATTCTTAATTCTTCTGCTTGATCTTTTAAATCCTTTATCTCTTTATTCAATTTAACTTTTTCTTTACCTTGAATAGTTTCTAAAGTTTCACTTTTAATAGCAATCAAATTTCTATAAGTAGCTTGTTGTTCAAGAATATATTCTGTTCTCATTCTTGCAACAAGATCGGGTTGATATCTATGCATATAGATGAGTGCTTTGAATCCATTTTTCTTACCACTATCAAATAACCAGTAGATTGGTCTTTTGCCTGAACCTGTTACAGAATATGTTTGACAATGATCCTTAAAGAAATCCTTGATGAAATAATTTCTTATTTTTTCTCTTGATGTCGTACCATTTGTGTTAAGTGCATCACCTATATATCTTAGATTTTCTTCTAAAGTATCTGCTCCATATACAACTTTAATAAATTCAATAAATCTAGCTACAATATTATCATCAAAATATTCATCATCACAGATAGGAACAATATTATCTTTATCAGTTTTGTACATTTGATATCTATCGATATCAAATGTACCACCTGCATAAACTAATCCTTCTTCATCTAGTGAATATCTACCAAACATACATCCAACAGCATAGCTTATTAATGATTTAATATCTCTAGTTAGATCAGCTTTTCTAACAGTTACATCTTTATCTTCTACTTCAGGTGTTAATTCATCCTGTAATCCATAGATATCTATGAATATTCTATTAAGTTTTTCTTCATTAATTTTTAGTTGATTGAATCTATCATGACATTCTTGATTCCATAAATCATAAGCTTCTTTAATAGTTGATGTATGATTTTTAACTAAAGGGTGAGCAGTGAAGTCCCATGATGTTTCAAATGAATTCCAATCATTCTTAGATAAAATAATATTTTGATTTGATAAACTATCAATCATATTTTTATAATTATTATTAATTATTATTGGTAATTGTGAAACTTTACCAGGATTAAAATCCAAAGTAGGACAAAGTAAATCTAAAAAAGTTTTAGAAACTATTGAATTTAAGAAAGCTAATATCATTAAAATGTTATCATCAGAGCTGAAGCAACAAGCTCCTTTTGAATCAAACATAAATCCTCCTTCGCAATATCTTATTGAGAATAAACCAGAAGATAAACTTGACCATGTCAAACACTTTTTAAAAGCAAAATCAATATTTACTAATCGACCTCCAGTCGCACCTTCAGCTGCCTTTTTTATATCTTTTCCATTGTCTTTCCAATATATAATATAAAATCTATTTCCATACCATCGTCTAAAACTTCCACCTTTGTTATATGGAAACCAATTTTTGTGGTGATATGTTGTATTTTTTATGCTCCTACATTCAAAATCAACATTAGTAATATCTACTTCTGACCATAATCTCAAAAATCTGTTGTTATCAGTTGTAGACATGCCACTTTTTGGAGACGCAATGTCACTTAATGTTAAATTTTTAAATGCAGATATAATTTTATCACTTAACCAATATGCTATAGGGCTTCCTGGTATTTTAGTATAATTATTAGCAGATACTTCAGCAAATCTGTTTTGTTTATTGGGAAATACAATTGGTTCATCATTAATAATATCATTTAGCTTAATTTGATTATATGTTCCAATATAATTTAATAAACTAGTTTTTCTAATATTACTAACTGCTGTTCCAAAAGCAATACCCATTACCATATTCTCCATATGCAATAAATTATTAATACAATAATTGTTAATGATACTTTTTCTAAACTTTTCAAAACTTGATAAAAACATCCAAGATTGCATTGTTACCATACAATTAAATCCATTTGTTTTCACAAAATTTAATCCTCGTTTCATCATAACTGCAAATAAATCACCTTTGCTATCTGGATAATTTTTTTTAACATATTTTGATAACACTGCATTCATATCACTTGATGACATATATGGTGGATTTGTAACAACTACATCATACTTTTGAATTAATATTTTAGCAATGTCAAATAATGGATTAATAACAGCAACTAAATTTTCTATACTTAATATTTCCATTGTGGTTTTGCCATTTCGATTTTCTGATAAAAATTTTAATTTATCTTCTAGTTGATTTAATTCATCTAATGTAACATTTGGAGTAATTATAGAACCATATTCTTTTGCTTTTACAAAAGAGCTATATAATTTTAAAGCAACATTTTTTTTCTTCATCTAATATATCAAAATCTTCTAAATTATTTATTTTAGCTTCTTTTATTTCGTATAAATTAGGTTTTATTTTTCTTTTCAAGAATCTAGAATCATATTCTATAGCCTTCATCATTATTGCAAAATATGCTAATTGTGTTGCACGTTCATCTATATCTAAACCATATATATTATTTTCTATTATTGATTTAACGGCATCTCTAGCTCTATAACCATAATCAGTATAAATTTGCATTAAAACATCAAAAGCATAAACTAAAATATGCCCTGAACCCATACAAGGGTCTATGATTTTTATATCTTTTGGTTCTAGTTTTGAATAATCTTGTCTTATTTTTCTTAATTGTTCTTCAACTTGCTCTTCTTGTTTGGCTTCGTCTACATAGTATTTCCAATTATCTTTTATATTGCTAGGATGTCCTTCAATCCACAATCTACCAAGACTATTCTCTACCATATATTTTACAATCCAGTCAGGGGTAAATAATTGTGTTTTAGCAGGTAATTTTTCTTTAGTAACTTTAATTCCTTTTTTAACATCTAAATCAACCTCGGCTTTTAATTCACTATTGTAATACTGATATAACCAACCAATAATCTGAACAGCATCTTTCCAATCATTTTCATCAATTAAATTAATCATTTGTTCAAGGACACTTCCAGATCTTAAAAGATTTTCAGGAAACAATAAGGTTTTATAATCAGAAATACGTGTAAACATTCCAGGTAAATAATTTCCCATATCATTACATATTTTTATTAATAAATATTTATACAAGCCTTCTTTATCATTGCTTTCAATAAACTCAAAAACTGATTCTTCTTTTAAATTTTTAAGTCCTGAATCAAAATTTAAATTCATTGTTTCAGTAAGTATTTGAGGTTTAAAATTATTATAAGAATCGGTAAATATCTTATAATCATAAGGTAAATAATTATTAACTTCCATAAATCTTAACGCAATAAAACGGTTGAACCAAGTATATGCTACTTCTTCAATAACGTTAGTATATCCATCATTTTTTATTTTAATGATTAATTTATTTCTTTGATCAATTTCATCAGAATTAAGAATTTTTCCTTTAACTGAATCATTCTCTAATCCTAAAATTTCATTTTCACTTACACCATATTGTTCAGCTTTCTCAGAAACCTTTTTAATAAGCTCCGTTCTTGCCCATATAGCATATTTTTTTATTGCGTTCTTGTTCATTTTTTACTCCTATTCTATTTTTACTCCACCATTTTTATCAATTATCTTCATAAGATAATCTTTAGCTTCTTTAAGATAATTATCAACTTGTTGTTCTGATGTTAATGTAACACCATTTCTAAATATAACATTTCGTTGATATTCCACAATTTTCTTTTTACTAGCAGTATCATCTACAATTTCTGGCTCTACTGCATTATAAGGAACTGATTTATCCTTTATAACCGATGATTTTAATTTATTTATTTCTTTAATTGTTTTATCTTTAAGATTTAAAACATTATCTTTTTCTTGTTCTATTCTCAATACTTTCTTATAACTTGTTAATGATTTATTTATAAAATCATATTTAGTTTGAGTATTATATATAATAGTGTCACAACCAGGTTTATCATTTTTATATGTTTCAATAATTTCATTACATTGATCAATAAGTTCTGATAATTCTTTCCTTTTAACCTTTAAAAGGTTACTATATTCCTCATTAATAGTAGCTATATAATTATTCAATCTTGAAATTCTTGAATAATTATATGGGTCTTTTATTGTAATAACATTGCTGATATCTGATAAGGCTGTTGTTAATATAACATTGCTTATGAAATACATTTGCTCATCTTGTAATGAATTATACAATTTTCTTGCGTTATCAAATAATTTAACTTGATTGTCAAAAAACTCATCAACGTCTTCAATATCTTCCTTAAAATCATATAAATCATCTTCTAGAGATTTAATAGATTCCAGAAATGTTTTGTGATCTCCAGCTTTTTTTAGAATACTACCTATAAGTTCTATGCCATCATCTACAACATTCTGTCCTGGATAAGCATAATTATTATAATAAATTTTCCTTAAATTATAGAGTTCATCACGTTTAGCTGTAAAATTATCAATTATATATTTTACAAGACTATCTTCATCTTCAGGGACACTCATTATATCAAAATATTTTCTCATGAAATTTCTTGAATATCTTAATAATTTTTCATCAAGAGATTCTCTGAAAATAACTTTAGTAGAAACTATCTCTGTCCTTTTACGAAGATATGTAATCATATTCGGATTATTAGTATCAACTTTAGAACCATTTCTTTCAATATTTATTTTTTGATTTTTAATTAAGACAGTCATTAATCCAACTATATCAATTTCCTTCCAACCATATGGCATAAAAGTATAACGATCTAATATATCTTTTATTGTTAGGGTAATATTTTTTCTAAATTGCATTTGAATGTATCGATATATAGAATTTAAAGCTTCTTGATTAATATCTTCAGATATTGGATTCTCACTTTTTAAAATTGAAGCTATTTCTTCTTCACTCGCATAATGCTTATTAAGCATATAATGGTTATCATAAACTTCTTCTATAAGTTTATTTAAAGCATTATTTATTTTAGAAGATGCCGTCCCACCATTAACTGTTTCATTTTCTCCATATATAAGCCATTCACCGTCAACAATAGCATCAGCTATTTCTTCTTTAGCCTTATTTAATAAATTCGTGGCTTCTATATTCTGTCTTTTTATAATATCTTGTATTTGATCAGATAATGAATTAACATTTTTCTTATTAATATATTTTGAAATCTTTAAAGCTTTTTCAACATCCTGATAGTAATTTGTATTAGTATCCGAAAGAATACAAGTTGCTGATTTTAAAGATTTTGAATCACTTTTTATCGCTGTTTTATCAAAAGATGAATCAATATCATATGCTACTGTTATAAATGTCAAACGCATACCATTAGGAACACTACCAACACTGTAAGACTGGTTATCAATAAAACGATTAAATTCATAATCATTGTTATCATATCTAAATTTCTTACCTTCAAAAATGGAATCGTAAATAATAGATCCTATTTTATTAACTATTTCAGATGAATTAACATCTGTATTTCTTATTTCTCTAGCAACCTGTTGCTCATCATCAGTTAAAAACTTATATACACCACTATAATAAGAAATATAGTTTTGAGCTAGCAATCTTTCTAGACTATCACTTACTTTTGCTTTTAATGCTATTTTATCTACATTAATGGTATCAGCCATCAAAATTGTTAAATTATCAATGGTTGAAGGAATATCATCAATATGTAAAGTTAAATATAGAAGCTTTAACACATTGATATCATAATCTTCTAAACCTTCGTGATTATCAGCTGCTCTTTGAGCACGTTCAACTACACCTCTAATGGAGCGATCCAAAAAGCCATGAATTGCATCATAGAAAAGATACATAGGTGCAATAGATATGAAGTGATTTTGTCAAGTAGACAATTTAAATAATTAAAATGATTTGCTA
>JAJQEL010000016.1 GCA_021201655.1 Erysipelotrichaceae bacterium
CCTTAGTGAACTTTTAATTATTTATTTTGTTCACTTTAGAGAATCATATCAATTTGTCATTTTTTAAACCAATAAATTATTCCATTTTCATCATATTCACCAGTTATAGGGTCAATCGGTACTTGTTCAATAGAATCTGTAGGCTCATACCAAATATCATCCTCTTGTAGATAATTGGCCATTGTTTGAAATAGAATCTTAGGAATACGTGTCTGCGTTTGCAGTGTCATTTCCCTATTATCATCATAACCACACCATGATAGTATGGTATAGTTAGGATTATATCCAATACATAATGAATCATAAGCAGTGGTACCAGTTTTGATGGCAAATGTAGCGTTAACTGGATAGTTGGCCATAGTAGCAGAGGCATATGTAGAAAACTCTTCGTGAAATGGTGATGTTAATAGTTGTGATAAGATTAAACATGTATCCTGATCGAGAAGTTGGTTATTAGCAGGTATGTATTCATAGATAATATCACCATTGTCATTGGTTATTTTATTAATGGTATGAATATCATTATAAATACCTTCATTAGAAATCGTAACATAAACAGAAGATAAATCATAAATATTAGTATTTAATGTACCAAGTGCTAAAGAAGGATGAGGGGATATATGAGTATATCCAAATTGACTCAAAAAGTTAACCAAAGCATTTTCACCTAAAAACAAATGTGTTTTAACAGCATATATATTATCACTAACAGCAATGGCTTGCGCTAAAGTAATATCATCATTAGCATATTTATCATTAAAATTAGAAGGCGAATACGTATCACCATTTTCAAGTTGAAATGTTGTTTCTTCACTTCTAAATTTGGTTATAGGAGTGAAACCATTCTCTAAAGCAATATAATAAAGCAGTGGTTTCATGGTTGATCCTATTTGTCTAGCAGAGGAAGTGGTACGATTAAACTGAGACGTTGTATAATCCACTCCACCTATTAAAGCCAATACAGAAGCATCATGATCCACAATCATTGATGCCACTTCTAATTCATCCTTATCCTCTAATTGTTTTTCCACAACAGATATCAATTCATTTTGAATAGAAACATCTAAAGATGTTTCGACATTCAATCCTTGATTGATATAGCTATCTGTTAAATAACCTAACTCATCTAATTCATTCAATACGGTATCCTTATAATAAGGATAACTATTCTCAATCGTTTTCGCACCATTATCATTTAATACAAACTCCATTTCATATGCCTCATTAGCTTGAATATCGTCAATATATCCATATGTCACCATAGCCTCTAAAACTAATAACTGTCTCTCTTTAGCAGCCTCTTCATCATTAAAAGGTGAATAATACTCAGGACCATTAATGACACCTGCAAGCATGGATGCTTCATTTAAATCCAACTCACTAGGCTCTTTATTAAAATAATACTGTGAAGCTTTATGAATACCATAAATACCATGTCCAAAATACACAGTATTGATATAACCTTGTAATATGGTATCCTTATCATAATGCATCTCTAAGCGAATAGCCAAAAAAGCTTCATTCAACTTTCTATTCCAGGTCTTTTCATTTGTTAAATACATAAGTCTAGCGTATTGTTGTGTTATCGTACTGGCACCTTGTATATCATCTGAAAATATATTGACCTTAATAGCTCTAGCAATACCAATCAAATCAAATCCCTTATGTTCATAAAAACGATGATCCTCGATGGCGATAATGGCATCAATAAAGTAATCAGAAATCTCATCCAAAGTGACATCGTCACTTTGGGAAGAGGAGGAATAATATAAATTATTTTGATTATCATATAACTTAATATATGAATGTTCACCTATATCTGGTGCTGCTATTATATAAGCTAATAGATATATACTTATCACTAATATGATAAAACATATGATAAGTCTTCTTATCCATTTGATTAATATCTTCAAGATGTTCACCTCTTCATTTATTTTTAACAATTCCATGATATAATATACCTATCATTTTGAAGGAGATGACATGATGCAAATCAAAGTACATTATAGTACATTATAAAGCGTTATTTATAACTGATAATGATAGAGATACTGTTGAATATAAAGAAATAGGAAAACTAGAAAAAAATAAGCTCAGTTTTAATCATATAAGTATCTATTATGATGACTATAAAATTATTTTAAAAAATAATCATTCATCTTTATTATTTGATTATTATAAAGATACTTATAATCAATATGATGTTGGATATGGTAAAGTTAATATCACAACAAGATTATTAAAATTTACTAAAAAAGATCATTCTATTAAAATGAAATATCAACTATTAGATCATAATGATGTTATGACAACTGTTTATATATTAGTGGAGATGATTCCTTATGAAGGTGCCTAAGATATTTTTAAGTCGTTTATTTGATTATGGCTTTTTGATTGTTTTACAGTTATTTTGGCTATTTCTTGTATATACGCAAGTATTAGAAATAGTTTCATGGTTGAATTATGTTTTAGAGATTTTAAGTATTTTTGTTGTATTATGGTTATTGATTAAAGAGGAAAATCCTTCTTATAAGATATCATGGATTATTCTTATTTTGGTATTTCCTGTTTTAGGTGGGCTATTATATTTATTAATTGGTAATAAAAGACCTTCCAGGTTTTTGCGTAGAAGGTTGGAAAAAGAACAAAAAGCGATTAAAGATATTGCTATTATGGATAATGATATCTCTGATAAGTATCGTAATGATGGTTTAACATATTTAAAGGATTTAGGTTTTGGTACATATGAAAATACGCAGACTAAGTATTATTCTTTAGGAGATTATTGTTATATTGATTTACTTAGAGATATTAAGAATGCTCAGCATTATATATTGATGGAATACTTTATTATATGTCCTGGTCTCATGCTTGATACGATTTTAGATTTGTTAAAACAAAAGGTGGATGAAGGTGTTAAGGTTAGATTTATGTATGATGACTTTGGCAGTGTTAGCTATTTGCCTTTTAACTATGCTAAACAAATCGAAGCACTAGGTATTGAATGCGTTGCCTTCAATCCATTTAAACCTGTATTATCCTTAGCCTTGAATAATCGTGATCATAAAAAAATATGTGTCATAGATGGTTATATAGGTTATTCTGGAGGCTTTAATTTAGCAGATGAATATATTAATGCTAAACCAAGATTTGGGCATTGGAAAGATACAGGTATACGATTAGAAGGTGAAGGTGTATGGAACCTTACCACCATGTTTTTAACAACCTGGAACGCTTATAAACGTGAAGATCTTAATTATGATGACTTTAAGCCTGATAAATATCATCCTCATTTTGATAAACAGGAAGGCTTTGTTGTGGCTTATGGTGATTCACCATTAGATGAAGAAAGAACAGGTGAAAATATCTATGCCAATCTAATCAACCAGGCAAAGGAAGAAATCCTTATTACGACACCTTATTTTATTATTGATGATACCATGATGAAAAACCTTATATTAGCGAGACGTAAAGGGGTTAAAATAAAAATTATTACCCCAGGTATTCCTGATAAGAAAACAGTTTATCGAGTGACAAGATCTTATTATTATTCCTTAATAAAAGAAGGCATTGAATTCTATGAATACCAGCCAGGTTTCTTACATGCGAAAATGGTTGTTTGTGATAGGCGCATCGCCACTGTCGGTACAATTAATTTTGATTATCGTAGTTTTTATCTTCATTTTGAATGTAATGTTATGTTAACACAACCTGATACTATTGCTGATATTGTTCATGATTTTACTGAAACATTATCATTAAGTAAGAAAATATCACAGGATTATAGTCGTCGTTTTAGAGGTTTCTATGAAGCTGCTTTAAGATTATTTGCACCATTGTTATAAAGGTTAAGAAAATGATTTCTTAACCTTTTATGATGTTTATATATTTAAACAAATATCCGTAAAAACAATAAAAATACGGATAATTAAATAATGCTAGGATTGACAATTTATAAATAATAAAGTATACTTAATTTAAGTATTACTCCGTGAAAACTATAAAAATACGAATAAAATATTAAATATAGTGGAGGCTCTTATGATTTTAAATTATCAACAATGCATAGAATTATATGGTAATGATTATACTATAAAAAATTAATAAAAGAAAAGAAATTATTTAAAATTGAAAAAGGCTTATATTCTGACGAAGAATATTATCCTTATATAGCTATCATTAAAAAGAAATTTCCTAATGCTATTTTAACGCTTGATTCTGCACTATATTATCACTCTTTAACGGATGTTATTCCTGATAAATATTATTTAGCTACTAGTAAAGATGCATATAAGATTAAAGATAAAAATGTTAAACAGTATTTCTATAAAGATGAATATTTAGATTATGGTAAAGAAATAATTGTTGTACATGATATAGAAGTAAGCTCATATAATAAAGAACGATTATTAGTTGAAGTAATTCGTTATAAAAACAAGTTACCTTATGACTATTATAAAGAAATTATTCATTCATATAGAAATATTATCAATGATTTAGATATACAACAAATTGAAGAATATGCGACTCTATTGCCTAAAAGTAAAATGGTTATGGAAACACTTCGGACGGAGGTGTTTTGATGATATATATAAAAGATTTAATAAAGAAAACTATTGAAGAAGGATATGAAGATGAGAATGCTGATTCTAAAGTATGCCAGGATATTGTATTACATGCTATTGCATCTAGTTCTTTAAAGAATCATGTCACTATTAAAGGTGGAGTTGTTATGAGAAGTATTTCTCATAATATTAGACGTGCAACACACGATATTGATATTGATTTCATTAGATATTCTTTAAGTGATGAGTCGATAATTAGATTTGTTGACGAATTAAATGGTATTGATGGATTGAGATTTTCCATTTCAGGAAAAATTGAAGAATTAAAACAATAGGATTATCATGGTAAAAGAATTTATGTACGCATTAAGGATAGTCATGGTGATTTTGTTGAAAGCAAGATTGATTTTGGTGTTCATAAGGATCTTAATATTGATCAAATTGAATATTGTTTTGATATTTGTTTAAATGATGATGGAGTATATTTGCTTATGAACTCCATGGAACAAATGTTCACTGAGAAACTACGATCATTATTGAAGTTTGGGATGTTCTCTAGACGTTATAAGGATATTTTTGATATGTATTTTTTAATTGATAAAATGAACAAAGATCGATTAATGAAATGTTTTGAAAAATATATTTTCTTAGATGAAGGTATGAGAGAAAATAATATGGATGATATTATTAGAAGAGTTAATAACACATTTAAAAACAAAACATATAAAAATACATTAAAAACTTCAAGAAGAAATTGGGTCAATGAAAATATTGATGTAGTTTTAACATCAATATTACATTTCTTGTATAGCTTAAATGTTTCTACGATTACCAATTAATATTATTGTGATAGAGAATTTCCTAAATGTATATACTAACATTGTTGATAGTTAAAAGTAATCATATGAGAGTGATAATAAACAGGAGGTAGTTCTTCCAAAAAATAGAAAAGGTTAAGAGGTAACTCTTAGCCTTTCGCTTTCTTGTGATGTTATAAAGTTTTTATCAATTTCTATATAATCAGCCAGTTGTTTTAAGATTATTTGCACCATTGTTATAAAGGTTAAGAAATCATTTTCTTAACCTTTTGATATATTTATAAATAGCAGATAATAAGGAGGAAATAGTTATCCCTAAAAATATAGCATTTCAAAAGAATCCATTAAATGCTATAATAATATCATTAGGAGGCATTATGGAACTTGTATTAGCAGAATTTATTCATCATAATTTACCCAATGGATATACACCTTATTATATTTACCTTATTATAAAAGATAATACTGAAATAGGAAGACTTGTCTATCGTCTAGGAGAAGACGAGGAACATATGTTTGATGGTCATATTGCTTATACTATTGAAGAAGCCTATCGTGGTCATTATTATGCTTATCAGGCTTGTTTATTATTGGATGAAATTGTACATCGAGATCACTATATCATCACTTGTGATCCAAACAATAAGGCATCATATAAAACAATACTTAAACTAAATGCTAAGTACATCGGAACCAAAACCATCCCTCCCCATTTAAAGAAATTCTATACACCAGAAGAAAAAGAAAAAATGATATTTATATGGAAAGGAAGTAACCAATGAAATTTGTACATATAGGAGATATTCATCTAGGAAAAGTGATTCATCAATATTCCTTATTAAATATCCAAAAAGAATTATTATTCAATATATTAGATTACATGAATAAAGAACATATTAAAGTCTTAGTTATCGCAGGTGATATCTATGATCGTCTTATACCAAGTCAGGAAGCTGTTAATGTCTTAGATGAATTCTTACATAGAGCTTTATTAGATTATCATATAAAAGTTCTTATGATTAGTGGCAATCATGATAGCAGTGATAGACTTCATTTTGCTAGTTCGATATTGAATCAAAGTGGATTGTATATAGAGACTTATTTACAAAAAGAAATGGCTTATGTGACTATAGATGATGTTAGATTCTATATGTTACCATTTATTAAACCATCCCATGTCAAAGCTTTATATAAGGTAGATGATATCCATGATTATCAACAAGCCTTAAGTTATTATATGGATAAACAAACAATTGATAAAAATTATAAAAATATATTAATAACCCATCAATTTGTTGGTCATAACTCGTTGACTAGCGAATCTGAAGTGCCTTTAAGTGTGGGTGGAAGTGAAATCATAGATGCGCATCTTTTTGACATGTTCGATTATGTGGCTTTAGGGCATCTCCATGCCCCACAAAAGGTGTCAAGAGAAACGATGCGCTATTGTGGTTCCCTCATGCGTTATTCATTTGACGAAGTGAAACAAAATAAATCATTTACAGTTGTTGATACAGATGATATGTCTATTACAACAATTCCTTTGCATCCTTCTCAAGATCTTAATAAATATAAAGGTTCGTTTAATGAATTCATGGATGTTGATTTTATTAATAAAAAAGATGATTTTTTATCATTCGAATTAACCGATGAAACCATTATTCCCCATGCCATTGATCGTTTAAGAATTCTATATCCTTATTTATTACAAATTACTTATACCCATTTACTTAATCAACAAGTATCTTCTCATCAAATAACAAACTTTGAAAAAATGGATCAATTATCCTTATTTCAAACCTTCTATGCAGATGTCAAAGGAGTAGAATTATCATCCAAACAAATAGAAGTTGTTCAACAATTATTAGAAAAGAGTGGTGATGACTATGAAAATCATTAAATTAACAATGAACGCTTTTATGACTTATAAGGATAAAACTGTCATTGATTTTGAGCAGATGATGGATCATGGTCTCTATCTGATTAGCGGTCCTACGGGCGCTGGCAAAACAACTATTTTTGATGCAATGACATTTGCTTTATATGGTTGTGCTTCTGGTAGTAATCGTCAGCAATCTTATTTTCGTAGTGATTTTGCTTCACCTAAGGATGAAACCTATGTCGAAATGGTCTTTGAACTTCATCAAAAGATTTATACCATTAGAAGATCACCAACCTATATGCGAGAGGGTTATAAAACGCCAAAACAAGCGAATGCTACTTTAGCATATGACGATATCATTATTGAAGGTATCAAAGAAGTTAATCATAAAGTCAATCAGTTATTAGGTGTTGATGTTCATCAATTCAAACAAATCGTTATGATAGCCCAAGGTGAGTTTACCAAACTTATTTATGCTTCTTCTGAAGAAAGAGAGAAAGTATTAAGACATATCTTTCATAGTGACTCTTTAGTGACTTTTGAAAAGCTTTTACAGGAAGATACCAGAAAATATAAAGAAGCTTATCAATTATCTTATCAAAGCTTATCAACACGTTTTTCTTTACTAGATTTAGGTGAAACATTTAGACAGGATAAAAAAGATTTCCATCCTTCATACATAGATGATGCTAAGAATGAAAATGAGCAACTTCATCAAAGTCTTAACCAATATGAACAAGACTATTATAATTCTAAACAAGCTTATGATGATTTATCTAAAGACTATTATCAACAAAAGCAAAACAATCAAAACCTTAGCGAACTAAAACAAACTCAAGATACTTATCAAAAACTCATTACCCAAGAAGATAACATGATTGCTTTAAAACAAGATATTGATAAACTGAAAATCATTGAAAAAAATCAGACTGTCATTATGACATATCATCAAACTTATAAACAATACAATGATACGAAACAATCGCTCAATCAAACCACAACAACTTTAGATAAGTTAACCCATGATATGATACAAATTGAACAGGATTATCAACAAGTCTCTATATTAACAAAGCAAAAAGATGATATTCTATTAAAACTCAATGATTATAAACAAACCAAACAATATCAAAAAGAATATAACAATCTCCAAAAACAGGTTAAAGAACTTCAATCACAACATGATCAAAGTATTAAACAACTCAATAAACAACGTGTCAAAATAGAAAAGCTGCAGCATCGCATGGATCGTGATCAGGAAAATGTTGATACCTTACCTCAGCTGCAATTGGAATTGCAAAAAAGTGAACAAATGGTTAAAGAAAAAAATGAAACACGTATCGCTATTCATGATTTGAGCCAATTGTTTGATCAATATACACGTATGCAGGATGAACATTATGAATTATCTGATAAGTATACGCAAAAATCCAATGTATATCAAAGTATCTATAATGAATTTCAACATGAAGATGAAAACTACAAGCGTCAACAAGCAGGTATCATGGCTATGAACTTGAAAGATAACGAACCTTGTCCTGTATGTGGCTCTTTGCATCATCCGCATTTGGCCAAACTATCATCCCATGTCCTATCAGCTAGTGAACTAGAAGAACTAAACAACAAACTAGAAAAAGCTCAAGTGGATAAAGAAGAAGCTTATCAGGATGTCTTATCTCAACATGAAAGCATCAATGAACTACGAGGTCGCATTAATGTTATCAAGAAACAATTATCAATTGAAGAAGAACTTTCTAAACAAGTATTTATCTATCTATTATCTGATATTACAAATATGATTCAAGAAGAAGAAAAAACATATGATAAACGAAATACAGATGTCAATTACTTAAAACGTTTAGATAAATCTTTAAAGAAAGATAAAGATACTTTACAACAATACCAAAAAGAACTTGAAAGCATCAGAGATACTATTATTCAACAGGAAAATCAAATATCTATTAATATTAATCAAATTGAACAATTCAAAAAACAATACAGTCATATTGCCGATCAACTTGATCATATTATTAAAGACTATCAAAAACAATATAATAAACTTGTTAAAGATATAAAACAAAAAGAAGATGCCTATCATCAAACAAAAGAAAGCATCGCTTTATATGATAATCAGAAAAACACATTATCAGTAAAACTTGAAGAACTATCATTACAGCTTCAAGATAATATGAAAACCTATAATGATTTTATTACACAGAATTTTGTTGATGAAGATACCTATCTTCATTATGCCGCTAAACAAGATAACTTACCTAGCTATGAGAAACAATATCAACACTATTATATTCAAAAATCAAGTCTCTATGATCAAATCAGTCAACTACAAGCAAAAACTAAGGATATCCAAATGGTAGACTTAACTAAAGAAGAAGCAAAACTTAAAGAATTAGAAACTATTAAAGATGAGAATTTTAAGCAATACAATACGCTTCATCATCGTTATCAAAAAAATAATGAACATATTAAAGCTTTGGAAAAAGAATATCAAAGTAATCAGGAAATTTTTGATAAATATACTATTTATCAGGATCTCTATGATTATACTTCTGGTAAAAATAGTCAAAGACTATCTTTTGAAAGATATGTTCTTTCATTCTATTTTGAACATATCTTAGAATATGCTAATGTCGAGCTGATTAAAATGAGCCAGGGGCGTTTTACGCTTCATCGTAAAGTCGTCACTAAAGGGACGAAACAACAAGGTTTGGATTTAAGTGTTATGGATTATGAAACGGGAACAATGCGTGATATTCAATCGTTATCTGGTGGTGAATCTTTTAAAGCAGCATTATCTTTAGCTTTAGGTTTATCAGCGATGATTCAAAGTTATGCTGGTGGTATAGAACTCAATACTTTATTCATTGATGAAGGTTTTGGTTCATTGGATAGTGAATCGATTGATAATGCTTTATCTGTTCTTATGGAACTTAAGAATGATAATAAGATTATAGGTATTATATCCCATGTTGATGAATTAAAGGAGCGTATTCCTACGCAGATTGTGGTTGAAAAATCGTCTCAAGGAAGTTCATTGCATATTGAAGTAGAGTAGTATGAAAATTCATCATTTCATAAAAGATTAAAATAGTTTATAATGATTGTAAGGAGCTGATTCAAATGAAAAAAAATATACCTATTGGCATTTCCAACTATCGAACTTTAAAAGAAAGAAACCTTTATCATGTTGATAAAACACTTATGATTAAAGAATTTCTTGATGATAGTGGGACATGGATTTCCTTGATTACGCGTCCTAGAAGATTCGGCAAAACGCTAAACATGTCCATGATGTCAGAATTTTTTGATATCACTAAAGATTCAAAAGATATCTTCGATGGTACAAAGATTATGGAAACTGAATATGCTTCTTACATAAATCAATATCCTACTATATTTTTATCATTTGCTAATGCAAAAGGTACTAGACAAAATACAATTAATAGTATAAAAGATAGCTTAAGAGAGGCATATGATAAATATGATTATATCTTTAATAACATGACACAGCGTGAACAGAAAGATTATGTTAAATTAAATAAAGCCTTAGATAATGATGATCCAACTCTTGATGGTATCGAAAAATCAATATTATTTTTAATGGATATACTTTATAAATATTATGGTAAAAAGGTTATGTTATTTATCGATGAATACGATACGCCTTTTATAGAAGCTCATGTAAAAGGATTCTATGATGATATAAAAGAACAGCTTGCTTCATTATTGCATAATGCTTTAAAAGACGCTGATCCTTTAGAATATGCTGTTTTAACAGGTATTCAAAGAGTAGCCAACGAAAATATTTTTAGTGACCTCAATAATATTGAAATTTATGATCTTTCTAGTAATGGCTATTGCCAATATTTTGGCTTTACTGAAGATGAAACGAAACAAATACTTGAAGATTATGATTTAACTTTCAATAATGAAGTCAAAGAAATGTATGATGGCTATCATATTGGGACAATAGATGTATATAATCCATGGTCTATTCTTAAATATACAAAAAATAAGAAGGTAGGATATTATTGGGTTAATACGAGTTCTAATACAATGATAAAAAATGCTATAAAAGATGCTGATTTAACTTTCAAAAAGAGTTTTGAAACATTAATAGAACAGGGATACGTTGATGTTAATGTCAAAATGGGTACGAGTTTTTATGAAAAGTCTCAAACTTCTACATTATGGGGAATGTTTATTAATGCTGGTTATTTGACTATTAAAGATGAAATAAATCCTAAACGATATCGTCTTAAAATACCTAATCTTGAGGTAGTTGATGAATTTAAAGATTTTTTATCATATTATTTTGATTTATCTTCTGTTGAATTCCTAGATAATATCATCGATAGTCTTTTATATGAAAATAAAAATGGTTTTTTAGATTCTTATACACAGCTATTATTAGCTTCTTCATATCATGATTTAACAAGTGAAAATAGTTATCATATGTTACTATATCCTTTATGCTTATATTTATCAAATACTCATGAAGTAAGATCAAATCCAGAAGAAGGAAAAGGTAGAACGGATATTATCATTAAAGCTAAATCATCAAAATATACTTCATATGTTATAGAATTTAAGCATGGTAGTAAAACAGATGACTTAAATATTTTAGCACAAGACGCTATTCAACAAATCATTGATAAAAAATATGATGTTCATTTAACAGGTCGAATTATCCATATAGGTCTTGAACTTTATAGTAAGAATGTGGCAATGAAATGGATAGTGAAACAAGAAAACTAGAACGCAAGTTCTAGTTTTGTTTTGCATATTTTTGTTTTACTTTTTGAATTTCGGTCATTTGGGCTTGTTCCGTTTGATACCAGCCTTGTTGTGACATGCTATCATAGATTTGATTTTGCATCTTTAATGTTTCACATAAGGCGTTATCAAAAGATGCATGAACATGGGCTGTGCTTGATTCAATCGTTCCATGTAAATACAAATCAGCAACCCCTTTAGTTGTTAGTAGCATCCCTTCCATTAAGTCTTTATCGTTCATAATATTCTCCTTTTAGATAAGATTAAAAAATTGATCATATAAGTTTTGATGTTTACTTTTAAGCTTTCCAACAAGCTGCTTTAAAGATGTGTCTTGTAGTTTTGATTCTACATCCTGACATTGACAAATGAAATACTGTTCATGACTTAAAGCATCATCAATATAAAGTAATTCCTTAGGACTCATAATCCACCTCCATATTTAGTATGCGTGAGATTTCATATTTTAAACCGTTTTTCACTTTCAAAGTTTCTTTCCATAGTGTAAAATAGAATTAATGAAAGGAGACTTTATTATGAATTTTAGTGAAGATTTAAAAAAGATTTTATTAGCTGGTGTTGGTGCAGTGGCTTTATCTGCGGAAAAAAGTAAAGAAGTTGTTGATACTTTAGTGAAAAAAGGTGAATTAACTGTTGAACAAGGTAAAGTCATTAATGAAGAATTAAAACGCAATGTGAAGGAAAAACTCAAAGATCCTGTTGATGTTGATAGTGTAAGCCGTGATTTAGAAAAACTCAATAAAGATGATTTAGAAGCTTTAAAAGCAAAGATTGAAGAATTGCAAGCAAATAATGAGTCAGAATAATGAAAATACGTTAAGCGGCAAACGCCGCTTAGCGCAAATTGTAGGAATACTTAGAAAACATCATATTACTCAAGGTATTGATCCTGTTAAATTTAGAGAAATATTAGAAGATTTAGGTCCAACTTTTGTCAAAATTGGTCAAATTATGGCATCTCGTCAGGATATGTTCTCTGCACGTTATTGTAATGAATTAGTTAAACTGCGAGATAATGTGGCACCCATGGATAATAAGACTGTCCGTCAAATGATTGAAGGCGAATATGGGTGTAAGCTCGAAGATGTTTTTGAATATTTTGATTGGACGCCTCTTGGCAGTGCTTCGATTGCTCAAGTGCATCAAGCTGTTTTAAAGAATGGACAAATCATAGTTGTAAAGGTACAACGTCCCCATATTTATGAAATGATGGAAAGAGATATTGCTTTAGTAAGACAGGCATCAAGTTTATTGAAGCTTAGCGAAATATTAGGAAATGTTGTTGATATTGATATTGTCTTAGATGAATTTTGGGAAACAGCTAAAGAAGAAATGGATTTTCTTAATGAAGCTCAATATGCTCATCGTTTTAAACAACTTAATAGTGAACTAAAATATATAGGTGTTCCCCATATTGAAACAGCTTATACAACGAGTAAAGTACTAGTTATGGAATACATAGATGGATATGAAATTAACGATTTAGAAGGTTTAAAAGAAGCTGGCTATGATATTAAGGAAATCGCCACTAAATTAGCGGAAAATTATATTAAACAAATTGTTGACGATGGTTTCTTTCATGCTGATCCTCATCCTGGTAATTTACGTATTCGTGATGGTCAGATTGTGTGGATTGATTTTGGCATGATGGGGAATTTAAGTCGTGGTGATAAGACTTTAATGAAGGATGCCGTATTAGCTATAGGTAGAAACGATACACAAAAAGTGGCTGATGTGATATTGACTTTGGGAAATCATGATGGACATATAGATTATACAAAGTTCTATGATGATATTGATTCATTTATGAATCGTTATGTCAGTGCTGATTTAATAAGCATCAACCTTGGTGATTTAACTCAGGAACTTTTTGCGATAGCCCATAAACATAAAATAGCTATCCCTAAAGGTGTCAGCATGTTAGCACGAGGTCTGGTGACCATAGAAAGTACGGTTATGGCAATTGATCCGCATATGAGTGTTATTGAAATAGCAACCAACCATGTTGCCAATCATGTATCTCAAAACGATCCCCAAAAAGAACTAACCAATTTCTTAAGACTGACTTATTCTGCTACGCAAAGCTCTATGGAAATACCATCACAAGTATCACAGCTTATGCGTATGCTGATGAAGGGCCGTCTTAAAATTAATCTAGAACTCATGGAATCATCTGTCCCTATGACAATGATCAATCATATGGTTAATAAACTTATCGTAGGTATTGTAGCAGCTGGTTTATTAATCGCAAGTAGTATGTTGTGTATGACCAATATGACACCACAAGTTTTAGGAATACCAGCTATTGGTTTTATTGGTTATTTAACGGCTGTTGGTTTAGGTATTTGGTTATTGTTTACTGTTATTAAAGAAAGAAGACAAAGAAAATAAGAGGCATTGATTAGTGATAATAATGCCTCTTTTATGTATAGATTTTTTATAAAAGTGAATAAAAACTCATTATTTTGGCAAAAATAATATTATTCAAACGTTTTTATTGTTTGAAACACCTTATTATGATATAATGACATCGGAGATGGTAAAATGAAATTGTTAGGATTAAAAGCTTTTCATTATAAAAATTGTGCAGATGGTATAGAATTGAAATTTCTACCTTTGTTTCGAAAAAGTGAAGAAGATAAAACTTACGAACTAAATGAATTGGATAAGGAATTATATATTTTTTCAACAACAGCAATTGTTGGTAAAAATGCAAGTGGAAAAACAAGTATACTCAAGTTATTAAAAGATGTTTATAGTATACTTAGCTCGTTTCAGTTAATGGATGAGGTTATTTCTATCGATGGTACAATATTAGAAATAACTTTTTATGAAAATAAAAAGATTTATAAATATAGGACACAATTAAAAAGACAGATGAGTTTAGGAAATAATTTATCATTTGTTGATGAATCAATAAAAGTCATGAATTATACTAAAACTAAGAAAAATGTTATTTTTAATGATGAATACTATAAAAGTTTAAAAATTACTAAGGAATTACCAGATGATATATCAATCTTGTTTTATGTATTAAAGAATAGAAATAATTATGCTTATTATTTTGATGATTCTATAAGTAAAGAAAATGTTTATCATGATATATATACTTTATATCAAAATGGTCATTTAAATAAAGATTATTGGAAATATATATTACAACTATTTGATGAAAATATTCAGGACTTAAAAGAAATCAGAAATGATGTATATGTTCTAACAGCAAATAATGAAACACTAGAATTAAGTGCTAAAGAATTGTTTCATATGTTATCTAGTGGAACTACTAAAGGAATTGTATTATATACATTTGCCATTCAAGCATTAAAAGAAGGAAAAACCTTTATTATTGATGAAATAGAGAATCATTTTCATAAAACATTGGTTGAAAATCTTATTATTTTGTTTAAAGATAAAGCAGTTAATAAAAAGGGTGCAACTTTGGCAATGTCGTCAATTTAAGAGAAACTGAAATAACTAACGATTAAAAATAATAAT
>JAJQEL010000085.1 GCA_021201655.1 Erysipelotrichaceae bacterium
AAGGCAAAAATAGCAGGCCGCCAGTTCCCTGATACCCCTTCGGGTATCTTTTTTTTATAAAAAAAGAAACACGTTTAACGTGTTTCTAGTAATCTTGCAGCTGCTTCATCAATAATCATGATACAATCATCATGGTTTTGTAATACACTTGCAGGCATATCTATTGTTTGCTTTCCATCTATTGTAGCTTTTATAGCTTCAGCTTTATTTTCACCACAAGCTATTAATAAAACTTTTTTTGCATCCATAATATTAGCAATACCCATACTTACAGCTTGTTTTGGTACTTCATCGATATTTCCGTTAAAGAATAATCGTGCGTTATCTTTAATAGTTGATTCCTTTAAATCAACTTTATGGGTTACTGAATCAAAAGATGTGCCTGGTTCATTAAATCCAATATGACCATTTGAACCAATTCCTAATAGTTGGATATCTAAAGGGTTATCTTTTAATAATTGATTATAATTTTTACATTCTTTATCAATATCGCCACTTCCTCTAGGTACATGTACATTATCCATATTGATATCTAATTCATTAAATAAATTGGTACACATAAAATAATAATAACTTTGTGGATGATCTTGTGATAATCCAAAATACTCATCAAGATTAAATGTTTTAATTTTCTTATAAGATGTCCCGTTTACTTTATGGTCTTCTCTCATTAGTTCATATAATCTCTTTGGAGTTGAGCCTGTCGCAAGTCCCAAATTTGCATCAGGCTTGTTTTTGATCACTCCTAACATTACTTCCAAAGCTTTTTGGCTAGCTTCCTCATAATTCTTTACTATTATAACTTTCATGATTTGTCCCTCCTGCTTGTATTATATATTATAAAAAGTCAATTGAAAAGTTAAAATTTTCAAAATATGAAAATATATAAATTATTATCATTCTGATAAATGCTTATAACGAATATTTAGAAATAATATAATCGTTAATTAGGATATTCCGTATTATTCATTTTAATTATGATGATATTCACAATCATTTTTTGAAAAATTCTTGATTTATTACCTATATCAATGTATAATGATTCTTGTGTTTGATAGATGAATGTAAAGGGGGGAAGTTCGTTTATGGCAAAAACTGTAGTAAGAGAAAATGAATCTTTAGATGACGCTTTACGTCGTTTTAAAAGACAAGTTTCTAGAACAGGAACCCTGCAGGAAGCTCGTAAAAGAGAATTTTATGTAAAACCTGGTTTAAAGCGTAAAATGAAATCTGAAGCTGCAAGAAAAAATAAAGGTAAACAAAGATAAGAAGAACTTAGGGTTCTTCTTTTTTTTAAACATATAATTATTGAGGTGATAATATGTTAGTAATTGATGGTGAAATGATTTTAGTAAAAGATTATAAGGATGTTCTGATAGTGAATGATCATTATTTTAAAATTGAAATGAAAGAATGTTATTATCACATAAAAGGTAAAAATATCATGATTCATTATCTTGATGATTATGAATTGAGATTGTCTGGTCAAGTAGATGTGATTACTTATGATAAGCTATGATTTTTATAGTATAGACTCAGATCAATTATTTGATTTATTAAGCTATGTAAAAAAAATATCATCTAAAATTATGGCATCTTTGTTATGATAAAAATATATACTATTTTTATATTCCTGTTTATCAACGCTATCTTTTACGGCATTTGGATATAACATATATTAAAACAATAGGTTTTCTAAAATACTTTCTTTTATTTTTTAAACCATTAAATTTAATAGGTATATTAAGTTTTATTGTAACTATATATTTTTGTATGCATTTAATTTTTAATGTTCAAGTTATTGGTTTGGTGAATGATACAAATAATACTATATATCAAACATTAAATGAAGAAGGTATTACCTCTTTTGCATTATTAAAAAGTTATGAAGAACTCAATGATATATTATCAAAGTTAAAAGATACTTATAGTAACGATGTTGAATATATAAATGTTTATCAAACAGGTAGTGTTTTTTATGTTGAATATACGAAACGACAACAAGAATCTATTAAGGAAGATGATTATCGTAATATTTATGCTACTAAAGATGGGTTAATTGCTTATTTTGATGTAGATAGTGGTTTGATTGAAGTAGATATAAATGATTATGTTTCCAAAGGTGATTTACTAGTGAGTAATGAGATTATATCGACTTCTAATGAAACAAAGATTATCCCTGTTAAAGGACATGTTTATGCTTATACCTATAATGATTATGAAGCTTCGATTAATAATAGTAATCAGGATAACGCTGATGCTTTTTATGAATTATTACTCCTAATAAGATCTAAAATACCAGCTAATGCCATAATTGATAAAGAAAATGTTTTGCAAATGAATAAAACTAGTAGTACAATTACTTTAAAGATGCATTATACGCTTCTTGAAGATATTGGTACTAAGGAGACATGAATGAAGAAAGTAATTAAGTTAGATAATTATTCTATTGATGAAGTCAATAATTTAATCGGATATCATGAAGATAATATGAAAGTTTTAGAAGAAGCTTTTGAAACGGATATCATTATTCGTGGTGATGAAATTGTGATTGATATGGATGATGAAAGTATGCATAGATTTGAAGAAGTCGTTCATACCTTATTAAAACTTATTAAACAAGGAAAATCTATTAGTAAACGTGATGTTATGTATACCTTGAAACTGGCAGAGAATAAGAATATAGATGCGATTGATGAATTGTATAAAATCAAAATAGCTAAAACGATTAATGGTAAACTGATTTATCCTAAAACCCTTGGACAAAAAACATATTATCAGGCATTAAAACATAATGATGTTGTGTTTGGCATTGGTCCTGCAGGTACTGGAAAAACTTATTTGGCTGTTGTGTTTGCCCTGCAAGCTTTAAAGAATAACGAAGTGAAACGTATTGTATTGACAAGACCAGCGGTAGAGGCTGGTGAAAATCTAGGTTTTTTACCTGGTGATTTAAAAGAAAAGGTTGATCCTTATTTAAAGCCATTATATGATGCTCTATATGATATGTTAGGTATGGAACAAACTGAACGTTTAATAGAAAAAGGTACTATTGAAATTGCCCCTTTAGCTTATATGCGTGGTAGAACCTTAGAAGATGCTTATGTGATATTAGATGAAGCACAAAATACGACAGATGCACAAATGAAGATGTTTCTAACAAGATTAGGCTTTAATTCAAAAATGATTATTACTGGTGATGTGACTCAGATAGATTTACCTAAAGGGATTTTGAGTGGACTAAAACGTGCATTGCATTTACTTAAGGGTGTTGAAGGTATTGAGTTTGTTTATTTAACATCATTAGATGTAGTTAGACATCCTGTAGTGCAAAGAATTATTGATCGCTATGAAAAAGCTGATGATCATTAATCATCAGCTTTTAAACAAGCATTTAAAACTTTTAGATGGGCAGTTGATACAGGTATTTGATATATTTCATCTAACGAATATAAAGTGTTAACAGGTTCATCCAAAGTAAAATGGTAAATATGCATAACCCATTTTTTATGGGTAAATGTATGTTTAATTTCTTTGATATAACTTATCAATGTCAGAGAATGATGAAAATCCTTTTCAAATAATTCCATAAATGTATAAGGACTTTCGCATTCATATTGGATAAAACCATAGAGGTTTTCTAACAATCCCGATGCATTTTTTATCATCATATATTGCTTGTCATAGGTTATCATACCAGTTATATAATAATGATTGGTTTTCTTTATATTGTTAATATGAATAGGTAAGATATTTTGGAGATTTTGTTGATATGATATACAATTTTGATTGATTGGACAGCTGTTACATTTTGGCTTTTGTGTGCATATCATAGCTCCTAAATCCATCATTCCTTGATTAAACATCGAAGCATCATAACCTTTTATAAGTTTATCCACTAATGTATAAATATGTTTTTTGGTTGCATTCAAAGTAATGTTATCTTTAATTCCATAATAACGTGCAATAATTCTAAGTACATTACCATCAACAGCGGGAACCGCAATGCCGTAAGCTATTGAACAAATAGCTCCAGCTGTATATGCTCCAATGCCTTTTAGTTTTAAAATTTCTTCATAAGTTTTTGGAAACATACCGTTATAATCTTTTTCAATTATTTTTGCACTCATATGTAAATACTTAGCCCGGCGATAATAACCCAAACCTTCCCATAACTTATAGATATCTTCTTCATTAGCATGGGCTAAAGATATGACATTATCATAAGCATCAATAAACCTTAAATAGTAAGGTATAACAGCTTCAGTAGTGGTTTGTTGTAACATGATTTCTGATATCCAGATTTTATAAGGATCCTTTGTATGACGCCATGGAAAATCTCTTTTATTGGCTTTATACCATAGTATTAATTCATTTTGCATTTAATCACCACAAATATTATAAATGAGGATAAGCTGAAATTAAAGAAAAATGATGTAATTATTTAAATTATGTGGTAAGATATACACGTAAAGGAGGTTGATAACTATGAAGTTAATTATTGCCATTGTCAACAACGATAACAGTTCTTCCGTACAGACTGCTTTAACTGAAGGTGGTTTCTTTGTAACAAAGATGGCAACTTCTGGAGGATTTTTAAAAAAGGGGAATACGACATTTTTTATTGGGACAAATGATGATAAGGTCGATCCTGCTCTAGCAATCATTAAAGCTCATGCGAGAAAGCGTGTGGTTAAGGAACCTACGGTTCCACCAACAGAAATGGGTGAGATATTTACGCCAATTATGGTTGATGTGCTAGTAGGTGGTGCTACGGTTTTTGTGGTAGATGTTGATCGTTTTGAGAAAATTTAAAAAGCAGCTTAGGCTGTTTTTTGTTTGAGGTGTTATATGAAATTAAGATTATTAAAAGATCACGAAATAAAAAATATACAAAATATTGATACTGAAAATGTTTTATTATTAGTCAAGCAAGGTTATTTGATTATGATAGGCTCGTTTGCTGAAGAATTGATTGGTTATATTGGTATTTATGATCTTTATCGTATAGATTATTTATATATAGATAAAAAATATAGACATAGAGGTATTGGTAGACAATTGGTGGACTTAGCTAAAAAATATGCATTAAATGATCTGATTGTTAAAAATCATCCTTTTTTTGAACATATAGGTTTTATAAAAGAAAATGACTATAATATTTATCATTGTAATGTTGATAAGAGGTTTACAAGCTATCAGCAGGTACAGAATTTTATCGCGTCACAAAAAAATCGTGTTTATGCTTTAACGAATTTTCAACATTTTATGAATGATATGGTTAATCCACAATTATTATTAAAATGTATTCATATAGGAGGTACAAATGGTAAAGGGTCAACAACAAATTATTTATCTTCTGTATTACAGAAGGAAGGCTATAAAGTAGCATCTTTTACTTCACCTGCGCTTGTGAGTCGCTTAGACATAATGCGTATTAATCATACATCCATTGATGAAGAAACAATTATTCAATATGCGAATAGATATATGCAATTATGGTTGGATTATGAGCTTTCTATGTTTGAAATAGAAGTTTTTATAGCAATTATGTATTTTATATCTCAGCATGTTGATTATGCCTTATTTGAAGTAGGTTTAGGTGGAGAATTGGATGCAACCAATATTATTACTCCATTAATTGCAGTTAATACTAATATTGGATTAGACCATACAGAATATTTAGGTGATACTTATGAAAAAATAGCCCAGACCAAAGGTGGTATTATTAAGGACAATGTTCCTTTTATAACGGCTGAAAAGAAACAAGAATGTATTCATGTTTTTCAATCCATTTGTGATAGGCATCATAGCTCTTTATTAAGACTAGAACCATTAAATAATATTCATTTAGAGCAAAAGAAAGTCATATATGATTATAAAAATTATCATGTTACATTAAATACTAGTGCTCTTTATCAATCCAGTAATAGTGCTTTAGCCTTAGATATTTTATTGTATCTAAGAGATAATGGTTATATCCATTTAAGTGATGAAAATCTATTAGAGGGTTTATATGAAGCTAAGTGGTTAGGGCGATTCGAAACTGTCAATGAGAAACCACTGATGATTATTGATGGTGCTCATAATAAGGAAGGAATGCAGGCTTTTTATGAATCAGCAAAATATTATAATAATATTAAAGTCATTTTCTCAGCTTTACGTGATAAAGATACACATGCTATGATAGAATTATTATTAAAACTTACAGATGATGTGACTATTTGTGAATTTGATCATTATCGTGCTCAAAGTGCGCAAAAGTTAGCTGAGGATTTTCCAGTAAAAATAGAAAAAGACTGGCATAAGGCTATTGACGAAGCTTTTCAACATGAAGGTGTGGTATTTATTACAGGCTCTCTTTATTTTCTGAGTCAGGTTAGACCTTATATTTTATCTTATATTTTATCTAAAAAATAATTCTTGTATTTTAAAAATTGATATGGTAATATCTCTTGTGCTTTGAGGAGGTTGATGATATGACATTTAATGAATTGGAATTATCAAATAAAGTATTAAAAGGAATAGAAACCATGGGATTTACAAAACCAACTCCCATTCAGGAAAAATCCATTCCGTTATTAATTGAGGGCAGGGATATTATCGGACAGGCCCAAACAGGAACTGGCAAAACCTTAGCATTTGGTAGTGTTATATTATCAACTTTAAATAAAGATGCTCAACATATACAAGCTTTGATATTATCACCTACAAGAGAATTAGCTATGCAAATTGAGGATGAATTGAAACGTATTGGCAAATATACTAATTTTAAAACAATTTGTGTATATGGTGGTAGTGATATAAGTATGCAGATGCGTGGTCTTAATAAAGGTGTTGATATTGTTGTAGGAACACCTGGAAGAGTTTTAGATTTAATGCATCGTAAAGCTTTAAATATTGAAAATATTTCATGGCTGGTTTTAGATGAAGCAGATGAAATGTTAAATATGGGATTTATAGAGGATATTGAAAATATTCTTGATAAGACTCCTGAAGATAAACAGACTGCTTTATTTTCTGCAACTATGCCTAGTGAAATAAAGAAAATCGCTAGCCAATATATGCAATTTAACTATAAAATGATTCAAATTAAAGCAAAAACATTGACTGCAACAACTGTATCACAATATTATTTTGTGACAACCCTTAACCAAAGATTTGAAACATTATGCCGTATTATTGATTCTAGAGAAATGCAACGAACGCTTATTTTTTGTAAAACTAAAAGAAGCGTAGACGAAGTTGTGGCTGCCATGAGTCAAAAACATTATAATGTCGAAGCATTGCATGGAGATTTATCACAACCACAGCGTATTAATACTTTAAAACATTTTAAAAATGGAGGTGTTCAATATTTGGTGGCAACAGATGTTGCTGCACGCGGTATTGATGTTGATGATATTGGATATGTGATTAATTACGAATTGCCACAGGAAGATGAATTATATATTCATCGCATTGGCAGAACAGGAAGAGCTAATAAGAAAGGAATTGCTTATAGTATTGTAACTAATAAAGAAAAGCGATTTCTGGAAACTATTGCAAGAAAAACGAATAGTCATATAGAAGAATTAAAAATTCCTACAAATAATGAAATATTTGAACAGAAATCAAAAGATTTACTTTTTGCAGTACAAGATCGTATATTAAAAGGTAAATTAGATAATTATAAAAGATTATTGAGAGACATCCCTAAGTCTATGCAAAATGATGTGATGGCAGGTATGTTAGCGATGCTTTATGAAGAAAGAGTGGGATTTGATTATCAACAGTTGGATATTCATAGTGAAGATCGTTTATTTTTGACTATTGGATCAATGGATAAGATCAATGTTAAAGATATTATTGATTTTTTACAAAGATATGGAAATGTTAAAAGAAGTGATATTGGAGATATTACAATTAAGCGTAAATTTACTTTTGTAAATATAAAAAGTAACATGAGTGCACAGGTAATAGAAAACTGCTATAACGAAAAATTGAAAGGCCGCCGCGTTCGATTAGAATATAGTGAAGAGTGATTTATAGTGATTATTCGCTTATAATCACTTTTTTTTAAAATAAATGAATTTTGTTATTGAAAGGAAGTCTGACATTGTGTATAATGATGCAAGTAGTTATGAAGGAGGAAAAAATAAATATGACTAAGAAATATGTCTACCTATTTAGCGAAGGTAATAAAGACATGAGAAACCTTCTTGGTGGTAAAGGTGCTAACCTTGCAGAAATGACTAACTTAGGTTTGCCAGTACCAAGAGGATTCACTGTTACTACTGAAGCATGTACTAGATATTATGAAGATGGTAAACAAATTGCACCAGAAATTGAAGAAGAAATTGCTGGGAAATTAGTAGAATTAGAAAAGATTACAGGGAAAACAATGGGAGATGCGCAAAATCCATTATTAGTTTCTGTAAGATCAGGTGCTAGAGCTTCAATGCCTGGTATGATGGATACTGTATTAAATTTAGGTATGAATGACGAAGTTGCAAAAGGATTTGCTGAAACTACAAACAATCCTCGTTTCGTTTATGATAGCTATCGTCGTTTTATTCAAATGTTCGCAGATGTTGTTAAAGGATATCCAAAGAGCTCATTTGAAAGAAAGTTTGATGTTATTAAAGAAGAAAAAGGTGCTCAATATGACACTGACTTATCAGCTGAAGATTTAATGGAAGTTGTTGAAATCTATAAGAATGAATATAAAGCAATTGCTGGTGTAGATTTCCCACAAGATCCACGTGAACAAATGATGGAAGCTGTTAAAGCTGTATTTGGTTCTTGGAACAATGATCGTGCTATTTCATATAGACGTATGAATGATATCCCAGGTAGTTGGGGAACTGCTGTCAATGTGCAGGAAATGGTTTATGGTAACCGTGGCGATACTTCAGGAACAGGTGTTGCTTTTACAAGAAACCCTGCCACTGGTGAAAAGAAGCTTTATGGTGAATACTTAATGAATGCTCAAGGTGAAGACGTTGTAGCTGGTATTCGTACACCTCAGCCAATTGATACATTAAAAGATATATTACCTGATTGTTATGAACAATTCGTAAAAATCAATGCTATTCTTGAAGATCATTATAGAGATATGCAAGATATGGAATTCACTATCGAAGATGGTAAATTATTCATGTTACAAACTCGTAATGGTAAGAGAACTGCACAAGCTGCATTAAAGGTTGCTGTTGATTTAGTAGATGAAGGTATGATTACTAAGGAAGAAGCTTTATTAAAAGTTGAACCTAAACAATTAGACCAATTATTACACCCAAGCTTTGATGCTGATGCTTTGAAAGCTGCTAAAGTTGTTGCTACTGGTTTAGCTGCATCACCAGGTGCTGCTACTGGACACATCTATTTTACAGCTGAAGATGCATTAAATGCTAGCAAAAATGGTGTTCAGGATATCTTATTAGTTCGTCTTGAAACTTCTCCAGAAGATATTGAAGGTATGAACGTTGCTCATGGTATCTTAACTGTACGTGGTGGTATGACTTCTCATGCTGCAGTTGTAGCTAGAGGTATGGGTACTTGCTGTGTATCTGGATGCGGTGCTTTAAAGATTGATGAAGAAGCTAAAGTATTAACAACTCCAGATGGTAAAGAATATCATGAAGGTGACTATATGTCATTAGATGGAAGCACTGGTAATGTTTATGGTGAACAAATCAAAACTGTTGAATCATCAATTAGTGGTGACTTCGGTAAATTCATGGGATGGGCAGATGAAGCTCGTAAGTTAAAAGTACGTGCTAATGCTGATAACCCTAGAGATGCAGCACAAGCTCGTAAATTCGGTGCTGAAGGTATCGGTTTATGTAGAACTGAACATATGTTCTTTGATGAAGAAAGAATCTTTAATTTTAGACGTATGATTACTGCTGAAGATGTTGAAACAAGAAAAGAAGCTTTAGAAAAGATTATGCCTTATCAAAAATCTGACTTTAAAGCATTATTTAAAGCTATGGAAGGATATTCTGTAACAATCCGTTTCTTAGATCCACCTTTACATGAATTCTTACCTCATACTGATGAAGAAATCAAACCATTAGCTGAAAGCTTAGGCATGACTTTTGAAGCATTAAAAGCTCGTGTTGAATCATTAAAAGAATTCAACCCTATGATGGGTCATAGAGGCTGCCGTTTGTCAGTAACTTATCCTGAAATTGCAGAAATGCAAACTAGAGCTGTTATTGAAGCTGCTATTGAAGTCAATGAAGAAGATGGTTTAAATGTTGTTCCTGAAATCATGATTCCATTGGTTGGTGATGTTAAGGAATTAAAATATGTTAAGAGTTTTGTAACTGCTACAGCTGATAAAGTTATTGCTGATGCTGGTGTGGATTTACAATATAAAGTTGGTACTATGATTGAAATCCCTAGAGCTGCTTTAACAGCTGATAAGATTGCTGAAGAAGCTGAATTCTTTAGTTTTGGTACAAACGATTTAACACAAATGACTTATGGTTTCAGCCGTGATGATGCTTCTAAATTCTTAGAAGATTACTATACTAAACAAATCTTCGAATCAGATCCATTTGCTAAGTTAGATCAAGAAGGTGTAGGTCAATTAGTTCAAATGGCTGCTAAGAAGGGTAGAGAAACTCGTCCTGATATCCATTTAGGTATCTGTGGTGAACATGGTGGTGAAGCAAGCTCTGTAGAATTCTGCCATAGAAGTGGTTTAGACTATGTATCATGCTCTCCATTCCGTGTACCTTTAGCAAGATTAGCTGCTGCTCAAGCTGCTGTTAAAGAAAAGATGGGTATTACTGAATAGTCAATACATATAGAGATATGCAATGCATATCTCTTTTTTGTATTCTATGTATAAAAAGAAATTTGAGTTTTGTATCATAAAATAATTGTATATTTTGGCGAAATGATTATAATACTTCATTGAAAGAGGGGAGTTATATGAGTGTAGGTAATAGAATCTATAAGAAATTTAAAAGAATTGATCCATCATTGTATGCAGATTTTAAAGATATTCCTGTGGCTAATATTGGGGATGCTTCGATGAAAATAGCTTGTGTTGATAGTCATATACGTTCCATGAATCATTTGCGTCTTATTGGCCAGGCATATACAGTGAGAGTACCTGAAGGAGATAATCTGCTTGTGTTTTATGCAATAGATAACGCTCAACCTGGTGATATTATTGTTATAGATGGTGATGGTTATAGTCAAAGAGCTCTATTTGGGGAAATACTGTTGACTATGGCAAAAAAGAAAAAAATAGGTGGTTTTATTATCAATGGAGCTATTCGTGACTATGATGCGATTGAAGTATCACAAATTCCAGTTTTTGCTAGTGGTATCAGTCCTAATGGCCCTTATCGCAATGGTTTTGGTGAGGTGAATGTACCTGTTGTTATTGATGGTAAAGTTATTCAACCTGGGGATATTGTTATCGGTGATGATGAAGGCATTGCCGTTGTTGTTCCTCATGATGTTGAAGCTGTATTAAAAGCAGCCAAAGAAATTAAGCAGCATGAAGAAGAGTTGTTAAAAAGTATTAGAGAAAATAATGATACACAAATTGATTGGGTTTATCAAAAATTACAGGATATTCATTGTGAAATTATAGATGATGTATATGAATAGTAGATATGCTTATGTATATCTATTTTTTTATCTTTTTTTATGATAGGAAATTTGGTATAATTACTTTCAAGTGTGGTGATGATATGCGTTTAGAATTAAATTTGGATAGTATTGCATTACTTCTTTATTGTGGCGATCTTATTGAAACAACTATGACTTTATCGAATGAAGAATGGCTTATGGTAGAAAAAACATTAAAATCTGAAACCAGGAAAACGCCATCTCGTTTGCTTAATATTAGCGAAGATACCTTATTAAATATATATCAATTTGATAAATCTATCACCCAAAAAATATTATATCGTTTATCTTTATTAAATGAACTTCTATATGCTCTCTCACATTTAGAAAATATGGGTTTATATGTTACAACAAAATATGAAGATAACTATCCTGATATAATACTTACAAAACTGAAAAAGAATGCTCCTTTTTATTTATATTATGTAGGTGATATCTCGCTGATAAAACTACCAATGATATCTTTATTAGGTTTACAAAATATAGGTAAAAAACAATATGCTTTTATTAAAAGCTTTATCTTAAAAGCTAATAAAGAGAATTATGTTTTGATCACTAATGATACTAAAGGATCGGATATCTATGCCTTAAAAACTATGATGAGGATGCAAGGCAGGACCGTTTGTTTTTTGAATAGTCATTTATATGATAAGAAAAAAATATATTCAAAATATATTAAAACGCATCAGTTGTTATTAATCAGTGCGGTTAATCCTTATAGTGAATTTAATGTTACGAATGCTTTGGATTGTAATAATTATTTAAGTTGTTTAAGTGATATCCAGCTTATTTCTTCGGTACAGGCTAATAGTGGTAGTATATGGTTTACAGCAATGCAGATTCTTCATTATAAATGGACTAAATTATTAGTATTAAATGATTATTATTATAGTGGTAATATAAAACTCTTGGAGATGGGTGCTATTCCTATATCACATAATGATATGAAATCAAAATTATCAATGAATGAAATTATTGAAAAAAATAATAATGTAAAGGAGGAAGAAAAAATTCAAGTAGAGCAATTATCTATATTTGAATTAATGAATAAATAATATGTATGAGTTAGAAAGAAGATTTCACCAATTTCCTGTAACTATGACATTAATAGGTATATGTATTATAGTTTATATTGTTTCTTTTATATTATATGGGCAGGAAATGAATGTTTATGAAGCTTTAGATTTTGGTGGTTATAATCCTTTGTATGTTGATTTTTACCATGAATATTATCGCTTACTGACAAGTAATTTTATTCATTTTGGGATATTTCATTTACTTTTGAATTGTTATTCTTTATATAATTTAGGTTCTTTTATCGAATCATTTATGGATCGCATAAATTATATGATAGTCTTATTTATTAGTGCATTAGCTACTACTGGTATTCCTTATGTTTTATATTTATTGAATGGTTTTGGAGCTAATAGTGTAAGTGGTGGTATTAGTGGTGTGATTTTTGGCTTGATTGGTGCTATTATTGCACTTGCCTTGACATATCATAATATTTTTGATGATGTTTTAAGACAATTAGCTCCAAGTATTATTATTATGTTATTATTATCATTAACGATTTCATCTATTTCAATGTCTGGTCATATTTGTGGCATGATCGGTGGTTTTATTGCTACTTATATTTTATCGAATACAATGAATAATAATAGATATTATTATAATTAGGAGGTGTTAAAATGTCATTAAAGGATAGATATGAGCAATATCAGCAAAGAAAAGAAGCACAAAAATATTTTAGAAGCCATAATGATCAATTCCTTAATTCATCACAATGGATAAAAGTTATTGTGTACGGACTGATTGCAGCAATTGCAGTGGGTGCAGTGCTAGGTGTATTAATTGCTTATGCTCCGATTACTATGGTTTGGTTTTATATTATTAGCGGATATTTTGTGGCTATGGCAATTACAAAGGCTTCGGGTGTTCAATGTCAGCAAGCTGGTTACGCAGCAATGGTATTTACATTTTTATCATACGTATTTTCCATTATGACTATGTATGCTTTAAGTTACGCTAATGCTGGTATTAATGTTGGTATTATGGGTTTAATAAGTTTTATTTGGCCTAGTCTGAAATATATCTTTACAGGTAATATTATAGGTACTCTATTAATGTTAGTAGGATTATATGAAGCTTATATGGTGGCAAAATGAAAATGTGCGAAAAATATCGCACATTTTTTAGCAATCTGGCTGATAATATTTAGCTTTGTATACTTCGAAAAGCTCTGCAAATCGTTGATAATGCACAATTTCTCTTTGACGTAAGAAAGAAAGTGGTGCTAGTACATCAGGATCCTCAGTTTGATCCATAAGGTTTTCATAAGTTGCACGGGCTTTTTGTTCAGCAGCCATTGATTCAGCAATATCAGCAACAGGATCACCCATTGAAGCAAAACAAATTGCATTAAAAGGTGTACCAGACGCATCTACAGGAAACAGTCCACAACCATGATCAGTGTAATAACTTTGTAAACCAGCTGCTTTGATTTCTTCTATTGAAACATCACTTGTTAATTGATAAACAATCGTGCATATCATTTCCATGTGTGCCAATTTTTCTGTACCAATATCTGTGAGTAATGCTTTACCTTGATCATCAGGCATTGTATAGCGTTGCGCTAGATAACGTTGAGAGGCAGCTAATTCTCCATTGGGTCCACCAAATTGAGTGATAATATATTTTGCCATCGTTAAGTCTTTATTTTTAATGGCAATTGGATATTGCAGTTTCTTGGAATAAATCCACATTTCATTTCCTCCTTATTGAAATTCCCAAGGCCAAGGGCCTTCAATCCAAGTAAATGGCATACCATTTGTTTCACGTACTTCTATTGGACCATATTTATCTATAAATTGTATTCTAGCATCATGAGCTTTCATAGTATATTCTTTAAATAATTGAAGCATCGCTTCATCATCAGAATATAAATCAAGATATAAATTTAATTCGTGAGCTACAAATTCATAGATTTGCAAAGTCAATAAAGCTTTTTGTCTTTCATTAGATGGCTGTAAATAATAGTTAGAAAAACCTTTATAGCTCATATAAAGATTTTTAAACAAATTTCCTAATGTAAGAGCTTCTTGTGGTTCGAATAATATTGGTTGATTAGGTGTAAAATAATTGACATTATAATTCATAATGACCTCCTTCATGATATATTATGACATTATTTTTAAAAGGTGATGAGAATGTTTAAATTCAGTTCACATATTCTTTTTATAATCATGTTAGGGGTGGTTTGATGAAAGTTCAGGTTGTTTATACTTCACATTGTAAAAACGGAAAACTTTTAGCGGATGATATGGCCAGATATGCACGTACTTATGCCAAACCACTAGCTGATTTTGATTTTAATGAAGATATAGATTTATTGGTAATTGGTTTTGAAGAATATTTTTATATTAAAGATAAGGAATTAGAGGAATTTATTTCTAAATTATCACGTGATCATGTTAAGAATCTTGCTTTATTTAATCTATTTTATTTTCGCACAAAAATGATGGATGATATTATTACTTTATGTCATATTAATGATTTACCATTGATGAGAGAAACCTATTCTTGTAAAAAAAGCTTAAAACGTAAAGCATTATTGAGTGATGATATTATCTCTGGTGGTAGGGTATATATTGAAGATATGGTCAATATTTGCAATCATTATTATTAAAAAAACGAGCTATCATGAAGTGATTTTGTCAAGTAGACAATTTAAATAATTAAAATGATTTGCTA
>JAJQEL010000071.1 GCA_021201655.1 Erysipelotrichaceae bacterium
TCGAAAAGTGCATGCGGTAGCCGCACGGCTGATGTAATGTCTTTAGACATGGCTTATTCTATTTATCGGCAAAAAATGCACAATTTTTGGTGTTGAAATATTGCCGATAATATGTTATATTATATCCGTAAATGAAATGTTAAGGTGGGTTATAAGTATGAAATATTTATTAGTTGGTGAAATTGCAAAAAAATGGAATTTATCTGAACGTAGCGTAAGAAATTATTGTTTTCAAGGACGTGTGGAAGGGGCAATTTTAAAAGGAAAAACTTGGTATATACCAAGTGATGCCAAAAAACCAGCAAGAATTAAATCGGCAAAAAAACCAATAACCTTACTGGATTTTTTACAATCAGAAAAACATAATAAATATTCTGGTGGTATTTATCATAAAACTCAAATAGATTTGACATATAATTCTAATCATATTGAAGGAAGTCGATTAACTCATGATCAAACAAAATATATATTTGAAACTAATACGATTGAAATGAATAACTCAATTGTTAATATTGATGATATCATAGAAACTGTGAATCATTTTCACTGTATTGATATGATTATTGATAACGCAAAAGTTGAGTTAACAGAAAAGTTTATTAAAGAACTTCACTATACTTTAAAATATAATACTAGCGATTCTAAAAATGATTGGTTTAAAGTTGGTGATTATAAATTATTGGCTAATGAAGTAGGTAATATTAAAACAACTAAACCAGAAGATGTTCATCATTATATGAAAATACTATTAGATCAATATCATTCAAAAAACATCATAACATTTGATGATATATTAGATTTTCATGTGCAATTTGAACGTGTTCATCCCTTTCAAGATGGTAATGGTAGAGTTGGTAGATTGATAATGTTTAAGGAATGTCTTAAAAATGATATTGTACCTTTTATCATTGAAGATGATATAAAATTCTATTATTATCGTGGACTTAGTGAATGGAATAATGAAAAAGGATATCTAAGAGATACGTGCTTAACTGCTCAAGATAAATATAAAGGTTATTTAGATTATTTTGGAATATCATATTAAGAATCATTTAGATTCTTTTTTTCTCTACTCAATTCCTTTATAATAATCTTAGGGAGAGTGAATATGATGACCAACGCACAAGCAGGATTTTGGATTACGATAATAGGTACTATATTTATAATTGCATCTATAGTTGTTACTATTTATGATAAGATTAGATATCATAAGTATGATGAAATCATACAAGGGACAATAGTAGGACATAAGATAAAACATCTTAGAGAAATATCTTATCCTATAGCTATTGTTGAATACAATGTTAATGGACAAACTTATCAAGTGAAACAAAATTACAGTATGGTTATGTATAATACAGCTAAACATTCTAAGTACAATTGGGTTATTGATGATAAATATTGCTTGCATCATTATTTATCAAGAAAATGTGAATATCATATTGATCTTATTCATGACAATTTTCCAGTGGGTTCAAAGATAGATGTTTGTTATTGTTCAAACAAGCCACAAAAAGCCTATTGTGGAGCACTCGCAAGTATGTTCTTGTTTCAAATTATATTCCTTTTAACAGGTTTATTTATTATGATATTTGGAATATTACTAATAACAGTATTAAAGTAAGTATGCATATAAAAATATATAAAAATTATATTTTTGATATTAATGGAGAAATTTATCAAATGATTATCAGTGATGAATTACAAGATAAAGATATCAATAGCATACCTTCTTAATCTTTTGTCATAATAAGATACTTATCCATAAAGAATACAATAACAGCGTCACCAATGCCATAAATAAGTTGAGATACAACACCACATGTTTGATATAAAACCTGCGACGTTGCCGCAATAGTAGCTTGTGCACCGTTAAATGTTCCACCTACAAGTGTATAGATAGCATTTTGTAAAGGTGTACCAATAATTGTTTCTACGATGATTAATACAATAACCAAAATAACATACACAATTATACTAAAGTATATATTATTATTGGCTTCAAAAGTCTTCTTACGATTAGTCACAAAAGAAATAACTTTCGCAATGATATTTGATATAAGAAATGCTAAAAAAGAACCTAACGTTTGTGAAGGAAAAGGCCAGATAGTAATTGTATTCTCTAAATTCTGAAAAACAATATCACAAACAATACGTGAAACAAGTTGAGCGATTAATGCACATAAACCAAACACTAAAAACCATGCAACTTGCAATTGACTTTTATGACTTTCAAAATATTGACTTATCTTATTCATCTTCATCCATCCCTTTCTTTTTATATACAATATAAGAATAGTTACTTGATTGACTTCTTTCTTTCATTGTTTCATAAACTTTATCATGAAGATATTGAATATTTTCATCTTTTGTTAGATTATCTTGAGGATAATAGGGTCCATCAATATAAATGGTTATTTTTGGATGTTTAAAGAATTTTGATTTTTGATATGTTGTTGTGGAAACAAAAGCAGGACTATGAGTGTCAACAGGAAAATGAAATGATGTTTTACTAAATTCTCTAATTTGCGAACACCAGGGCCATAAATGTCCTTCAGGATAGATGACAATTGGATGATTCTTACTATTATGATAATGAATACTTTCAATAAATTGTTTCATTGCCCTAAGACGACCAGGAATAGGCAATGCGCCACCTAATGGTAATAACTTACCAATAATTGGAATACCTAAATTAGCTGGACTACAAATAATATAAGGCCTCTTAGGAAAATTTACCAAAAATGGATCAAAAACATCACCAAGCATTTGAGTATGATTGCTATAAATATAATAATTCTTACAATGTCTAAGAATTTTCTTGTTTTTAATACTGACTCTTAAATAAAACTTACCATAAACAAAAGAAACAATTAATACAAGATAATAAAACAAATATGATACTAATAAATAAATAACATTATGATGTAACCATTGATAATTAGATTTTAACTGATAATTCTGATTCTGGCTTTCGATAAAGTCTTCGTCATATGATTCATAGTACTTGACTCTATTCATAAGTGCCTCCTTTAAATTCAATCATTATAAAACAAAACAAAAGTAATACAACAACATTTTTTAAAATAGTGTTCAAAATTTAAGATTCTTTATATCAAATAAATGTAAACGTCATTTGAAAACAATGACGTTTTATTTTGTTTAAGAAGAAATTGTGATACTTTAATTTCGAGGTGATAAGAGTGAACAAATTAAAGGGTAGTTTTATCAGTTATTTCTTAATGTATTTATGTTTTTATATGGCTTTTTCATTTTTATCAGGATTACTTTCTGTTTATTTGATGAATAAAGGATACACTGCTACACAAGTGAGTTTTGTGGTATCTATGGGACTAGTAGCTTCGGTTGTATTTCAGCCTATTGTAGGCTATTTCAGTGATCATTTTAATGAACGTTTGATTAATATGATTGTATTATTCATTTCAGCGTTATTTGGCACATTATTTGTATTTATGAACAACATATATATGATTACCTTATGTTATAGTATGGCTTTAGGTTTATTTAATAGTGCTAAACCTGTGATTGAAAGATTTGCGACATTATCAGCTCATCCTTATGGCAAAATAAGAATTTGGGGTTCTATTGGTTATGCGATTGGATTCAAGGTGAGTGGTTATATTTATAATTATATTAAACCAGAATATATGTTTATTTTATATAGTTTAGGTTTAATTGTTAGTATTGTTGGTATGTTACTTACGAAAGATGTGAAAACGCAAAGTAATATGAAGCAATCTGATAATAAACAAGGTATTTGGCATAAGGATTTTATCATATATTTGCTTGTTATAGCGATATTTTATGGTTGTACCAATATCAATACAACATATTTACCATCATTTTTAGAGTTTAAAGGTATTTCTGTTGATACCATATCAACTGTTATATTCTTTACAACACTTATGGAATTACCAGTTATATTCTTCTCTGATAAACTTATGATTCATTTCGATAACCAACAACTACTATTCATAGAATTCATACTATTAGTCATTCAATTCACCACCTATGCATTTATTCCTATTCATATTATTCAAATCATTGTCACTATAGCTACTAAAGCTGCTACAACAATGCTATTTATTATACTTAATATGAAAATTGTTGCGACTATCATTGATGCATCACATCAAATAACGGCATTATCAATCGTATCCATGGTTAATAGTGTATCATCGATTATATTTCAAAATATAGGTGGTTATATCATAGATAGTTTTTCCTATCAATTCTTATATATGATATTACTTATGAGTGTGATTATAGGGATATTAGTGATTAGTCGATGTTCATTTTTAAAGAAAGGAAGAATCACATATGGAAGAGAGATTAGCGCATGAGAAAATATCAACATTATTATATTCTTTAGCCTTACCAGCGATATGTGGACAAATAGTCACGCTTATTTATAATTTGGTTGATCGCATGTATATAGGACGACTTGATAATGGTGCTATGGCTATGGCTGCTATTGGTTTATGTGTTCCTTTAACGACTATTATTAATGCTTTTAATGGTTTGTTTGGCAGAGGTGGGGCACCTTTAAGTTCTATTCGTTTAGGAGAGAATAACAAAGAGGAAGCAGATCATATTTTATCAAATAGTTTTATATCTTTAGTGATTTGTTCTTTAACGATTACATTAGTCGTAGCTTTGTTTAAAGATCCTATATTGTATTTATTTGGTGCAAGTGAAGAAACAATTGGCTATGCAAGAGATTATATAACGATTTATTCTATGGGTACGATATTTATTCAATTAACTATAGGATTAAACTATTTCATTAATGCTCAGGGATTTACTGGTTTTACGATGCGTAATGTGATTATTGGAGCAATCTTAAATATTATATTAGATCCTATCTTTATCAATGTTTTAGGATTAGGTGTTAAAGGAGCTGCACTAGCTACTGTACTCGCTCAAGGTGTTTCGTGTTTATTGGTATTAAGTTTTATGTTTGGTAAAAGAACAATTTTACATATTCGAAAAAGATATTTAAAACCAAGTTTAAGAATACTGAAACAAATCATATCTTTGGGTTTATCACCATTCTTTATGTCATCAACGGAAGGGTTATTAACCATTTGTTTTAATCAACAATTACTACTCTATGGTGGTAATTTAGCTGTTAGTTCCATGACCATTATGTCATCCATGTTTCAATTTGTTTTGATGCCAATAGAAGGCGTAGCTCAAGGAAGTCAACCTATCATTAGCTATAACTATGGTGCTAAAAGTTATCAAAGAGTCAAAGATACGATATCTTTAGCTTTAAAAGTGACATGTACTTACAGTATGCTTGCTGTGATTATGATGGAATTATTTCCACAAATGTTCGTGGGAATATTTACGAGTGATAGTGAACTGATGACATTAGCTTGTCAAATGCTTCGTGTTTATATATTTGGTGGTTGTATTATGGGTATTAATTCGACATGTCAACAGACATATAATTCTTTAGGTGAAGGTAAGAAATCATTCTTCTTTGCTTTCTATCGTAAGATTATCTTATTAATCCCTTTAATCTTTATATTACCCCATCTATTACCATGGCAGATGATGGCTGTCGTACTTGCTGAACCAATTTCAGATCTCATCACCACTATCACAAATTATACCTATTTTAGAGGATTCATAAAAAGAAAATTAGGAGGTTATTATGAATAAGGACACAAAAGTTAAATTATGTTGTACAACTCAAATGCCTATTATTGCCTTAGGTGTTTGGCAAAGTGGTAAAGACACCAAACAAGCAGTATTAGATGCTTTTGATGCAGGTTATCGTCATATTGATACAGCATCATGTTATGGTAATGAAGAAGCTGTAGGAGAAGCGATTAGAGAAAGTGGTATTGACAGAAGTGAATTGTTTATTACTACGAAATTATGGAATGATGATATTCGTGAAGGCAATACGAGAGAAGCTTTGATGACAAGTTTAAAGAAATTAGGATTAGATTATGTTGATTTGTATTTGATTCATTGGCCTGTTGATGGTTATGTTGATGCTTATTTAGAAATGGAAAAGTTAAAAGAAGAAGGTTATATTAAAAGTATTGGTGTTTCAAACTTTAGAAAATCTCATTTACAAGACTTACTTTCAAAAGTTCATAAAATACCAAGTGTTAACCAAATTGAAATCAATCCAACCATGCAAGACGAAGAAACCATTGCCTTCTGTAACGAAAACAAAATACGCTTAGAAGCATGGTCACCACTAGGTAGTGGACAATGCCTACAGATTCATGAAATCTTAGATATAGCTCATAAATATCACAAATCATCAGCTCAAGTCATACTTCGCTGGTTACTGCAAAGACATATTATTGTCTTACCAAAATCGATACATAAAGAGAGAATTATAGAGAATATTAATATCTTTGATTTTGAATTAACTAATGATGAAATAAATATCATGAATCATTTAAACCAAAATAAAAGAACAGGGCCAGACCCTGATCATTTCAACTTCTAAAATTCATCTTCTTTAACATGCTCAATGGTTGAGAAACGTCCCTTCTCAATCATTTTTGATATCGCGATTTTTCTTTCTAAATTCTTATCATAATCTAACGCAAAAACACAAGAATATAATAAATCCAAAATATATTCAAAAGACACATCTGTAGAAAAAGTTGCAATCTTGGAATATAATCTTTCTCTTGTACAAATCTTTAGTACCACATCAGCATTCTTAGATAACGTATTATCACCAATATTTGTAATACCTATAATAGGAATACCTTTATTCTTTAAAGTTTTGATGACTTTAACTAATATAGGGGATTCTCCACTATAAGAAACAATAATCGCACATGCTCCCTTAGGAACAATAGCTGCCGTATAAACATATTCACCTTGTAATGTACAAGACTTCACATCCTTGCCAATTCTCGTCATATTATGAACAAATTCCTGGACAATCAAACCATTGTTGCTAACCGCAAAAAGATAAATAGATGTTGCCTTTCTAATTGTTTGTACGGCTTTTTGTAAATCATCATGATGGAGTAATGATAACGTATCATCAATTGATTCTTTCTTTAGGGTTGCTAATTTAGAAGCAATAGACATAATCGTATCATTATTTTCAAAAGGAATATTGGCATTAATATGACAAAAATGTGATTGTAGATATTCTTCTTCCTGTAAATAAGCTTCTTTTAAATCATTCCAACCCTTATATTTCATCTTATGAGCTATTCTGATTAATGTAGATGGTGATGTATAAGTCGCATTGGCTATTTCTTTAGTTGTCATATCTTTAATTTTCATTTTATTTTCTAAGATATAATCAACAATCACTCGTTCACTATTAGAAAAATCACCATTCTCTAATTTCTCTCTAATAAGCATATAATCACCTCTTCCACATTATAGCATTGAAAATGTTATTTGAAAAATAAAATACTATTTAAAAATAATTTGTAAACACCTTTTGAGAGTTATTGTAACTGATTTATTCATAGAATAAATCATGTTAAATTATTATCACGAAAGGGGTTGTTGTTATGGAAATGAAATTAAAATCAACATTTAGTTTAAGAAACAGTTATTTAAGTTATTTTCTTATGTATAATTTTTATTATTTATCTTGGGCATTGTTTTCAGCTTTGATATCAGTTTATTTGTTGGATAAAGGCTATCGTGCTTCAGACGTTTCATTAGTTGTATCAGCATCATTTTTTACGTCTTTAGTTGCTCAACCTATTATAGGATTATTAAGTAATCATTTTAAAGTTAAGACCATTAATATGGTATTGTTTACTTTAGCTGCTGTTGGTGGTGTATTTTTTATACTAGCAGATAATTTGATAACTATAGCTATCTGTTATAGCTTTGTATTAATGCTTATTAATGGTACCAATCCTGAAATGGAAAAGATAGCTACCGCATCACCTTATCAATATGGGAAGATAAGAATTTGGGGTACTATTGGATATGCCTTAGGCTCTCAATTGGCAGGTTTGATTTATGATTATGTTTCACCATCAGCTATATTTGTGGTATTTGTTATAACAATGTGTTTGACTGTTGTAGGAACATATTTGACTGATCCAAAAGAAGAAGTAGCAGAGAAACAAGAAAAAGTCTCTACATTAACATTATTTACAAATAAGAAGTATTTATATTTCTTAGTCATTTATGGCTTATTTACAGGCATTACAAATGTTAGTAATACTTATATAGCTGCTATGTTTCAAGCTGATGGTCTAACTACTTCTCTTGTATCAACTATTTTATCGGTAGCTGTTTTATGTGAATTACCAATAGTATTTTTTTCAGATAAATTTATGGATAAAGTATCTAATAAGAAACTGATGTTAGTAGCTTGTATCATGGTTGCCTTGCAAGTATTCTGTTATGGTATTGATATCTTCTTACCTATTAAGATTATCATTACATTCATAGTTAAACATCCATTTGGCATGTTATTTATTATGATTAACTTAAAGGTTGTCAATACCCTAGTTGATCCATCACAACAAATCACAGCCTTAGCTTTTTGTGCTACAGTTAAGAATCTATCGAGTATCGTTTTTTCTAACATTGCAGGTCATCTTATTGATATGTCTGGTTATGCTTATACATATATGGTATGTTTTGTAGTGATGTTGGTTGTTATTTTTTTGGTTGTATCATTTAAGATTCCTAGTGGTAATGATAAGAAATTGTTTGAATAAAAAAATAACACAATTTTAAAATATATGTCATAGATTATACACACTTCTTGTATATCTTATTTGTAAGGAGTGTGTTTTTATGTATAAGAAGATTTTAAGTTTTCTTGTGGTTATATTCATAATATTGTTACTATATTGTTGTTATCCTCGTTCATTGAACGAAATCATTGATTTAGATTCGGTAGAGTCATTATACGGAAGTATTGTAGTAATGAATATCAGTGATGAAGGAAATACATCTCAGAATACTTATGAAATACAAACATTGAATTCATCAGATAATGAATTCAATGATATTATCAATATTCTACAATCCACATCATATCAACAGGATTTGAGTAATATATTTCCTAGAGATACTATTTATGCAATCAATGTTGATCAATCTGCAGTTATAACATTTTGTAATCAAAAGAAAATTTGTACATTATATCTTCTAGATAATATTGTATATGTAGAAACAGATAATTATAAAACATATCATATGTCCTCAAATGGAACTACAGAAAAATTGATTGAATATGTTGCTAATAGTATGAATTATAAAAAATTTAAATTTTTTTTGAAAAATAAAAAGAAAAACTGGGACTTTCGAGCGTATATAAATAATAAGGGGTATTTTTATGTACTCCTAATAGAAGTAATCACAAAGTGATTGCTTCTTTTTATTTTATACGAAATGATATGTATACTTATGTTGAGTCAGATAAATTTATAAGAAAGTATCAAGGTAGAACGTATATTTTGTATAAGGAATATTTAAATAAAAAGGTAAAATTAGAATTTGATATGCTCGAAGAATATATGAGTGTTGGGTATGAAACATTTGTAATTAACCCTAAGTTATTGTATACTAAAGACAAGGAACTGTATAATTTTTTTGAAAAAGGAGGTTTACAAAATGAAAATGTATGATGCTGTGACTGGAGATGTTTATCTTGTATATGGTGGCGAAGAAATATCCTTTTTAGATGATTCTATGACAGAAGAAGAACGAAAACAATTGGCAGAAGATATTTTACTAGATGGTAAACCAGGAACTATTCCTAATTGGTCTGTTTGCTATAAAGGTAATAAGAAAAATAAAATTGAAAACGATAATATTTAATTAAATGAATGTTATGCCAGCAGAAATGCTGGCTTTTATAATTGGAAATATTTTATGCGAATGATTACAATCTTATTAAAATTGCTATATATTAAACGTTTAAAAAAAATATCCTAATAGGTTAATTTGTTTCAAAGAAAAATAAAAATCATACTTAACATATTTTAGATTGCACAAAGATTTAAGTACATTTATAATAGCATAGAGGTGATAATCATGTATAAAACACTCATTATTGAAGATGATAATAATATCAATGATATGTTAAAAACACTACTTACATTTAATCATTATGAAGTTATAAGTGCCTATTCAGGAACCGAAGGTATATTATTACATGATTCGTCTGTTGATCTTATCTTACTTGATTTGATGCTTCCAGGCAAAAATGGCGAAGAAATCATTAGTGAATTAAAAAATAAAAAAGATGTACCAATTATAGTTGTTAGTGCAATAGGTGAAATGGATAAGAAGCTTGATTTATTTGAATTAGGTGCAGATGATTATATCACTAAGCCATTTAATAATGATGAGTTATTAGCTCGTATTAAAGTACAATTAAGGCATGCAAGTCTATCAGTTAAAGATAATTATATATTAACTTTTAAGGATATTGAAATGAATATATCAACTCATACTGTCCTATGTCACCAACAACCAGTTTCTTTATCTAAAACAGAATTTGAATTACTCAAAGTCATGATGCAAAATCCCAATATCGTTCATACGAAAAATCAGCTTATTGAGCTTGTATGGAATAGCTTATATTCAGGTGATGATAACACTTTAAATGTTCATATCAGTAAAATTAGGAATAAGTTAAAAACCGCTCATCCAGATGAAGAATATATTGAAACAATATGGAGCATAGGCTATCGTTTAAAACAATAATATTTAAGACTTTTTTAAGAAATGTGTTAAGGCTTATTTAACACTTTTTTTCTATAATGGCAGTGTAAGGAGTGAATATAATGAATGATATAATTTTGAAAACAACAAATCTTACCAAGCAATACAAAGACTTTATTGCCTTAGACAATGTTTCTCTTACTATCAATAAAGGTGATATCTATGGTCTTATAGGTCGTAATGGTGCTGGTAAAACAACATTAATGAAAGTTATCACAACACTGTCTGATAAGACATCAGGTGAAGTTGAATTATTTGGAAATAGTCATGAAGACATAACTCAAACCAAAAGAAGAATAGGCTGTCTTATTGAAAATCCAGCTTTCTTTCCTAATTTAAGTGCATATGATAATTTAAAATATTATGCCATTCAAAAAGGAATTGTAGATGACATGCAAATAAATGAAGTATTAGAATTGGTAGAATTAACAGACACAAAGAGAAGAAAATTTAAGAATTTCTCTTTAGGTATGAAATAAAGATTAGGTATCGCTTTTGCATTGTTAGATAATCCTGATTTGATTATTTTAGATGAACCAATTAATGGCTTGGATCCTATCGGTATTAGTCATTTACGAGAAACATTTAAGAAACTTAATGAAGAAAAAGGTATAACAATACTCATATCAAGTCACATATTATCTGAATTATACTTATTAGCTAATAAATTCTGTTTTATTGAAAAAGGAAAAATCATTAAAGAATTATCAAAAAAAGAACTTGATTTAGAATGTTCTAAATGTATTCTTATTAAGACAACTGATATAACTAAGGTATGTACAATTCTAGAACAGGATCTTCAAACAACAAACTATAAAGTTACCAATCAAGAAGAAATAAGACTCTATGATTATTTAGAAAACAGTAGTATTGTTAATAAAACATTGGTTAATCATAATGTTGATGTTAAAGAGTTAAAAGAAACAGGTATATCTCTAGAAGATTAATTAAAAAACTTAGTAGAGGAGAGTTCAAATGATTAAATTAATAAGATCTGATTTATATAGAATATTGAAAGGTAAAGCTATTTATATCTTAATTATAATTATTGTACTTGTATCTTTAATAAGTGTTGTATTAATGGAACCTGGTAGTATCAGTATGAGTATTACTACAAATACAAGTGATACAAGTAATGTTGAATTGACAAATGACTTAGAAAATGCTGATTCAATAAGTGAATATCGTCGTATTATGAAAGAAGAAGGGGCTTTTGCATTAGACAAGGAAATTATAGGTAATAATATTAATATGTATTATGTATTTATAGTTGTTGTGGTATTGGCTATCACAACGGACTTTTCTAATAAATCGATTAAAAACTCATTATCATCAGCTATTAGTAGAAAAGAATATTATTTATCTAAACTTATATTAACATTAATACTTAGTACATTCTTTATATTTTTCAACAATTATATTTCTTATATCTTAAATTATTTCATTAATGGACAAGGTTTTTATAGTTCAGTAACTGATATCATTAAACTTACTCTTATACAAATACCAATGCTCTATGGTATTATCAGTTTTCTAGTAGGATTAGCGTTTGTGCTAAGAAAAACATCCACGTTTAATACAATAGCTATACCATTTATTATGTTATTTCAAGTTGTATGTAGTGGATTGATAGGTATACTTAAAATCAATATGGATTTTTATATGAATTATGAATTACAAAATGCATTGGTTAACCTTGTATCTAATCCATCATTAAAATATATATTATATTGTCTTATATTAGGGATAGTTTATATGATAGTATTTAATATAGTAGGATATTTATCATTTAATAAAGCAGAGATCAAATAAGAAGGGTAGGTGATAAACATGATATTTATTATAATGATACTTATAATTATTATTATCATTTTATCAACCTATCTTTTTTTGATAAACAAAGAATTAAAAAGTATCCCTGATAAAATTGAATCTATAAAAAATAGTCAAAGTAACCAACTCATGCATACACAGTATAATATTAAAAATATCAATTCTATACTTATAGAGATAAATCATTTATTAAAAAAATCCAATGCTATGGCATTACAATATGAACTTAAAAATCAATCGCTTAGAAAAATGATGACTAATATATCCCATGATTTAAGAACTCCTCTTACATCAGCTGTTGGATATATTGATATTATATTAAATAATGAAATGAGTGAAGAAGAAAGATTAAAAGAACTTAAAATTATCGAAGAAAGATTAAGGAAATTAGAAGAACTCATTAATTCTTTATTTGAGTTTTCAAAAATAGTTTCTAGTGATAATAATATAGAAATGGAAAAAGTTAATCTTATAAGTGTTTTAGAAAATTCCATTATTGACTTTTATGACGATTATTCAAAACAAAATCGTATGATTCATATTGATAATTTTTATCGTCAAATAGAATTAGATTCTAATGTTATGTTATTAACGAGGATATTTGATAATTTAATCAATAATGCATTTGTGCATAGTCATAGTGATTTATATATTCAGGTGATAAAGGATGAAGATATACAGATTATTTTTACTAACGATTTAATGAATAATGATATTGATGTTGATAAGATGTTTGAAGAATTTTATACGACGGATATATCACGTACCAATGGAAATACGGGATTGGGTTTAGCAATTGCTAAGGAGTTTGTATTAAGACTAGATGGTCAAATATATGCAACTAAAGATAATGGACAATTAAGTATTATTGTTAAGTTTAAGACGGTTTAACCGTCTTTTTCACTATGCATTTTTGTAATAACATGATAGTTAAACGATATTGTACTTATTTGATACATAAAGATAAAATATAAGTGAAAAGGAGGGATGAGTATAATGGAATATAGAACACTTTCTAATGGTGTTAAGATGCCTCAATTAGGGTATGGGACTTTACAGATTTCCAATAAGGATGCAGAAAGTTGTGTTTTAGATGCGATTGATTGTGGCTATCGTTTAATAGATACAGCTTCGTCTTATTTCAATGAAGAAGGTATAGGTAATGCTATAAGAAAGTTACATGTTCCTCGTAGTGAGTTCTTTATAACAACCAAGGTTTGGGTACAAGATAGTGGGTATGATTATACTTTAAAAGCCTTTAATACTTCCCTGGAAAAATTAGGTTTAGATTATGTTGATTTATATTTGATTCATCAACCATATGGTGATTATTATGGTTCATATAAAGCAATGGAAGAATTGTATAAAGAAGGAAAAGTAAGAGCTATTGGTGTATGTAATTTTTCGGCTGAAAGATTTATGGATCTTTATATGAATGTTGATATTAAACCTATGATTAATCAAATAGAGTTACATCCCTTCTTTCAACAAGATTCATTAGTAGATGTACTAGATTGTTATAATTGTCAAGTTGAAGCATGGGGACCACTTAATGAAGGTCAAAAAGATATTTTTGATAATGAAGTATTAAGAGCTATAGCTGATAAATATCATAAAACTGTATCACAAGTCATACTAAGATGGCATATCCAAAATGGATATATAGCGATACCTAAATCCACTCATTATAATAGAATAAAAGAAAATATGGATATCTGGGATTTTACTTTAGACGAAGATGATTTTACGCAAATAAAACAATTAGATATAGGATATAGTGAAATCATTGATTATCAATGTTATACAAGTGCAAAATGGTTTAACAAATTAAAAATACATGAATAGGAGAATGAGAAAATGTTATTTTACTTTACTGCTACTGGCAATAGCTTATTTATCGCAAGACAATTAGATGAAAATCCTATCAGTATTCCGCAAATACTTAAAGAAGATAACTTAGTATTTGAAGATGAAACTATAGGTATTGTGGCACCTGTTTACGCAGGTGAATTACCACCAATTGTTAGAAGATTTCTTTCTAAAGTCACTTTCAAAGCAGATTATCTTTATATGGTTTTAACTTATGGTATGAATGATAGCGTAGCTGGCGAATGGAGCTATTATTATTGTAAGAGTCAAAAGATTAATATGGATTATATTCATACAATTAAGATGGTTGATAATTATACACCTAGTTTTGATGTTGATGAACAAAAGAAGATGGATAAACAAGTTGATGAACAATTAGAAGTTATCAAAAAAGAACTCGAGGAAAGAAAATCATATATTCCTCATCCAACTGATGATGGAAGAGAAAAATATGATTTTGTCACTAGAAAACCATTAAATGTTAACAATGGTGAACAAATTACAATCACTGATAAATGTGTTGGTTGTGGTATATGCACTCGTGTATGTCCAGTAGGACGTTTTGAAATCGTTAATAAGAAAGCTGTAAGAAAACAAAACACATGTGAATTCTGTCTAGCTTGTTTACATAGCTGTCCACAAAAAGCTATTATTACATGTTTATCAGATATCAATCCAAATGCGAGATATAGACATGAATCTATCAAAACAGGCGAAGAGTACCACGTCCAATTGTCACCCTGCTTGTCTAAGACAATTGGGCGTGGGTGAATTCGCCAAAATGTTATTTTAAATATACCTTGTTATAATAACTTCAACTTT
>JAJQEL010000061.1 GCA_021201655.1 Erysipelotrichaceae bacterium
CCTTAGTGAACTTTTAATTATTTATTTTGTTCACTTTAGAGAATCATATCAGATAGTATTTATCAGATTGTGTTTAAAGATAAAAAGAATATGGATTTATTTAGAAGTAAACATTATCGTGAAGCGTTAGTGAATGAAAATCAATTATTAATGGAAATTTATGTTAATAACCAACAAATCAATGCACTCATTCATGATATAATCCAATTAGAAATCGTCGATTTTAATGAAATTCCATTCTCACTAGAAGACTATTTCATGCAATTCTATGAAAACAAAAATACGTTTGCGGAGGTGCAGCGATGACTCCTATTATAAGAATAAATCATATAACCAAAGATTATGGCCATCAAAGAGGTATCTTTGATATTGATTTAACAATCAATCAAGGTGAAGTTTGGGGTTATATCGGCATCAATGGTGCTGGTAAAACGACAACTATTAGAAACCTTATGGGATTTGTCAAACCGACAAGTGGCGATTGTTCTATTTTAAATTATGATTGTTGGAAAGATGCCACAGTGATTAAGAATCATGTTAGTTATATTCCAGGTGAAATTGCCTTTCCAGGATTAAGTACTGGTAGTGAATTTTTAAAGCTACAAGCGGATTATCTTAATATTAAAGATTATACTTATATGAATCAACTTATCTCAATGTTACAATTAGATCCAACAGCTGATTTAAAAAGAATGTCTAAAGGTATGAAACAAAAAACAGCAATTGTCGCTGCTTTAATGGGACATAAGGATATATTAATATTAGATGAGCCTACAACAGGACTTGATCCGTTAATGCGTAATACTTTTATTGATCTTATGTTAGAGGAAAAGAAACAAGGTAAAACGATTTTTATGTCCTCACATATTTTTAGTGAAATTGAAACTTTATGCGACAAGGCTGCTATTATTAAGGATGGTCATATTATTGATGTAGTTGATATTAATCAATTGAAAAATGGTAACTTAAAAACTTTTACAATAAAATTTGTTGAAAAAGATGATTTTAATAATTTTATAAAACTATATGATAATGTAAGAATATCTGCTAAAAATCCATTACAGTGTAGTTTAGATATATCTAAAGATCAAATATCAGAATTATTTAATAATCTTAGTTTATATCATATTCAATCATTAGAAGAACAACATTTAACTTTAGAAGATTATTTTACCAATGTTTATAAGGAGGTTCAAATAAATGGATGAAACTAAAACAACCAAATTCTTTTCTAGACCATTAATGATGCAGGATATCAAATCAAATTTAGCATTAATGATTATTATTACTGTTGTGATGTGTTTAATGAGTGTGGTAATTAATTATGCTAGTAGTATGATGGGTAGTGGTAATGGTGGTGAAGATGTCACTGATGCCCAGACTGATTTTTATTCATATTTATATATTATGGCATCATATAACGAAGCAATGGGAACAGAGTTATCCTATGATGATTTTTCAAGTACTGATGATATGACATTATATGAAACAGTTTTTGATTTTACTAATGCTCAAAGTGATATGGATTTAAGTGTTGATGATTTAAACACTATTATTACTGAACTTGAAACATCTGATGTTTCTATTGATACTTATGTTCGTGAGTTCGAATATGTGTATGCTTTAAGTTCAGTGCAAGGATGTTTTAGTGGTGATGATTTAGATATTGAGGATATGATGAATACCATGTTTGAAACCATGGGTGTATCATCTGATTTGATTAGTAATATGAGTAATATGGATATGACATCTTTAATGTCTACCATGTATTTTACGATTATGGGAATTCTACCTATGTTGATATTTTTAGTGGTAGTTGCGAATTCTTTAGTTGTTAATCAAGTCGATAGTGGTTCGATGGCCTTTATATTATCAACCCCTACAAAGCGAAATGCTGTAGCGATTACGCATGCAATTTATTTAATAGTTGCACCGTTCTTAATGATTGCTTGTACATGTACTGCCGGAGTTATTTCTTCATTTGTTATTTATGAAGAAGTTGAAGTAACAAGAATTATTATCAGTTATCTAGGTATGTATTTATTAAGTGAAGCGATTGCGGGAATATGCTACGTTGGCAGTTGTTTTGCCTCTCTTTCAAGAGATTCTATGGCTTTTGGTGGTGGACTGACCGTTTGGTTCTTCTTGGCTTCACTTATTGGTTTGTTTGGTTCAGACAGTCTAGTAAGTACTGGTATGGGTGTTGAGGAATTGTCCATATTTAATAACTTAACGATTTTTGGTTTGTTTGACATCGATGCTATTTCGACCATCGGTACAAGTAGTGTTGATGACACATTTATCTGGAAATTAGTTGTTTTATTAATCATTGCTGTGGTTTGTTATGCAGCTGGAATTATCAGATTCCAAAGAAAAGATTTACCATTATAAAAGGATTGAAATTAAATTCAATCCTTTTTAGGTAAAATAAAAAAAGCCACATGTGGGAATCGAACCCACCTTTTCGCCTTGGCAAGGCGACGTAATAACCAATATACGAATGCGGCAAGTTTTGTGACAAGTCATAGTATACACTATTTACAAAACAATTTCAACAAAAAAATGAATCCCTTATGAAAATTTCATAAGGGATTTTTGATATTCTTCAATAAAACCTTCCTGATAAGCGAATAAATTGGTTTTAAGAATAGTTTGAGAAATATTTTTTAATGTGGCATTTTGAATATTGGAAAGCATCTTTTGACGTTTGATTGATATCGTATTCTGTTTAATCCCATAGTCATAAAGATAATTTTCATCGTAACACCAAAGTTGTAGATTCTTATAACGTAATTTTAACTTATCCGCAATCAATAATCCTTCCGGATCATAATCTCCTGCATAATATAAAGTACAATCATTTTCAAAAAGTTTATCCAATAATAAATATGTTGAAAAATTCAACTGTCCATTACTACATATAAGGCCAATATTTAATTGATAATTTTTTATACAATCGCATAATTTTCTAAATACTGATGGATTTTCTAATATAAATATAGGCGTCTTGGGAAATTGACTTTCAATATGCAAGATATTATATAGATTCATATTCCATGGCTCATATAAATCATAAAAAGCTTGCCAGGCTGGATGTATAGTGATAGGTTGAATATGACATATATAACAATAATTGGATAAATCGTCTTTATAGATACCTGCTACATATAATATTTCATTAATTCTTTCCACACTTCTATCACTATCTATATGATATAGATATTCTATTCCTTTAAGCAATAATTCCTTGGCATTGCCTTCATCAAAATAATGCGGATCTTTAGTAATATTTTGTGAGAATATCGCAAGAGATTCATATTGTTGGTGATATACTGGTAAATGATTAAGAGCATCACATACATAACATAATAAACTATGATAATGAGGATTATCATGTATTTGTTTACTTACCATATGATCATGATTTAAATAAGAAATTAACCAATCATTAGCTCTAGTATCCTTATAAATAATAAAGATATTGTCTTTAAATTGTTTTTCCTGTTGTTGTTTGATAACTTTTAGTTCGTTATTAGAATAAAGTGGTTGATGTTGCAATTGTCTTAAAACATCCAAAAAGTCAATATCTGAAAACTTCGTTTGTGACCATGTTTTCATAAACTTAGTGTATGTTAAAATTAAAATACCATTCGTTAAATCTAAGCCTAATAACAAGCCCAAAGCTTCTTGTTCCTCCACTGTAAGATTGTCCAAAACAATCTTACCACCTAAATGTCCTAAGCTTTGATATTTAAGCGTCCATGCTTGTATAAAGCGTTTAAATGAAGGCTGTTTAAAATATTGAATACATTCATCCATTAATATTTAACCTTTCTTGCATGGCCATCCCACTCATAAGCAATATGCGAAATAAATTTTTGACCTGAAGGACGATAAAGTTCATAAATAGCCAAACTTGGACATGTTTCGTAATCGCCCCAGAGTGATTGTGAATTCATGACATAATCAAAATCAAATTTTGCAATAAGCTCAAACATATTTCCAATATTATTTTCATCCACTCTAGCAAATGCCTCATCCAAAGCAATCAAACGTGGTGCATCATCTTTAGCGTTTTCGAATCTTGCAGCTACTGCTGAAAACAATGGCACATACATCACCATAGCTTTTTCACCACCACTATATTTTTCAAACACATTCTTGGTAATTTCTTTTTTCTTTTCATCAGGTTTTTCACCATATAAAGTAAACTGGAACCATTGACGATAATCCATCACATCTCTTACAAGTGAATGAAATGATGCCGTTGTATTATCATCTAAACTCAAGCGTCTCGCTTGATTAATCTTAAATCTAAAATGTTGAGATAACTTTTTACGATCACTATCTTTTAATAAACGGTAATCCTTTTCTAATAGTTGAACTAATTGATAAGTATCCATTTCATCTTCATCCATAGCTTTTTGTGGACGCCACTTTAAAGATATTTCTAAACCACTACTTGTTTTCATTGATCGCATATAATGATCCATCTTCTCCACCCAACGTTTACTAGATTGAATATGTGTTCTGATTTTCTTACCAATAGTATTCAATAATATTTCTTCAAATATTTCACGATCTTTCTTTTGGACTAATAATTCCTGGGATTCAATATTATCATTAAGAATTTGAATAAGTTGATGGAATGGTATTCTTTTTCCTTGATGATTGGCTTTAATAATGAAATGTCCTGATAAATCGTCTACTCCATAAGCTAGTTCATCAACTTCATGCATTAAATGATACTCGGACAAATAAGCAGCTTGTTCAAAGAAAACATTTTGTAAACTACTAAAATAATCATTAACATGACGATTGCTTTTATTTTGACTATTTAGTGTTCTTAGATCTTTTTTTCATGTTTTCTTCATTCGTCAAAAATCCATAGTTGACTTCCTGTAAAAGATTTTCATAATAGTGATCTTTGACATTTCTTTGTATTTCTAATTCTATTAAAGCTTGATTGATAGCCTCTTGACTAAAAGACTGCGTCGTCTCATTTTTTACTAATTCTGAAGATAATTGTTGTAAAGTATCATTGATTAATTTTAATTCTTTATTAATGGCTTCTAATTTTTGTTGTTTATCTTTATAACCAGAGTCTTTTAATTGTTTAGTAATAATTTCTTTTTCTTGGTTGTTTACTTCTATATACTTTTCAAGATCATCAATTTCATTTTTTAATTCATCAATATCCGCTATTAAGCCTGTCTTTTTATCTTGATTGCTTATTAATAATTCTTGACTATGTGACACTTGTTGCAAGGCATCTTTGAGTTTATCTAAATAGTTCTCATAATCACTCATATCCTGCAAACGATTTTGCGCTGCTTCTTTAGATAAATCTATCATGAGTTTTGATGATACTGTTTTGATATCATCATATATCGCACGTGCTTTATCATTTTCTTCGTTTTTTATATCATATTGTTCATTAATCAACTTTGAAGTAGATGTTATTTCTTTTTGATAAGTATCAATAGCATCTAAACATTCTTTTAATTCTTTATCATCTTTAAAATCTGTCAAATCATCATCTAATAATTCTAAATCATTCTTAATAGTATCAATATCTTTTTGTGTATCTTTGATGCTTTGTTGTAATTCATTAAGCTTTGTCTGGAGTTTATCTAAACGTTGTTGCCTTAAAGCTTGACGTCTTTTAAAACCGATAAAATTAAATGGTAAAGTGCCTGCAATATTGCCTTCAATAACACCTGACTTAAAATAATAATCGTCAATAGTCATATCATGATTATCGTTGATTCCTAATTGATTCAATATATTCTTCAATTGATGATTATCAAAAGGATAAGCAATAGAAATAGGTGTTATATTGCTTAAATCCTTATTTGTCCATAGAAAGTAATCATGACCAATGTGATTCATTTGCTTAATCCTATCATAACAAGTCTCACTTATCACAATAGCATCTAGTAATTTCATCTGATTTAATATTTCTTCAACTCTATTTTTTTTGATCTTCACTCATACTTTCATCAAAATCTAATAATTGATAAAATGGCTGATAAGTAATGTTTTCTTCATCTAAATGTTGACGAAATTGATTAACATATTCATCATGTTCAGGCTTGATATCTTTATGATTGAATACATCATCATATTCCTGTTTCACTTGGACATAAGAATCATCCAATAATGTAAGTTCTAATTCTTTCATTGTTTTAGATCGATTAAGATCACTATATTGATTATTATATTGATTTCTTACAATTTGATATATAGGATGATAGTTTCTGCTTGTTTCATAATCTGTTAATAGATCAGTCATTTGTTTAAGTTGTTCATTATTGATTTGAAGTACTGCAAATTCTTTATCTAATTGATAATAATATTCCTGATAAGCAGTATTACAAATTTCATAATTCTTTTGTGCGATTTCTAATTCATGATGAGTCGTATCTAATTTTTCTTGATATTTTTGAATACTTTCATCAATTGTACGTATATATGCTAATTTATTTTCATATTGATTATAAGTATTTAATAAATGATGGACTTCTTTTGTTTCGATTTTGAGTTGTTTTTTGGTTTGATTAAAATTAAAGGGTTTAAAGTTTTCAAAAGCCATTTTTAAAGCACTATGTTCACTAAAAGGAAAGTCTGCATAGATTTCTTCTAAAGATTTAAATGATATATTAGCATTTCTAAAAGCCGTATCAAAACTATTTTGATAACGATCAATATCTTTTTGAATATCGATAGATTGATTAGATTTATGTTCATATTGTAATTGTTTGGTATTTAATTGGTTTAATTGTGTATCTATTTGTTTATTAATATTGGTTAAATCATCAAATAAACGTTCGATATGTGGATCAATTAAAACACTTCTTTCTTTATTTAAGACTTCCTGTCTAATTTCGTTTTGTTTTTGATCTTGTGATAATATTTCATATTGATTTTGAAGATCATTAATAGCATCTTGTTTTTCTTTAATATCTTTTTCTATGTTTTTATAGATATCGTTTTGTTTTTGGTATTTTTGATATTTATCGATAAGCATAGCTGTATTATAGTTATCATAAGATGTGGCTATTTTTTTAGCAGCAGCTAGAGATGTTTTTAAACTTTCTAATTCATCCTGTAAGTTATCCATATCTGTGATAGCTTCACTCATAGGACGTAAGTCTTCTTCACTTAAAGGTTTTAAGGAATCTGCTAGTATTTCACTAATAGTAGATGGCTTAAGACTATCAGAAAGTTTTGGAGAACGAACTTGGAGTAATAAATCAATAGCATCTTTATATTCTTCTACACTTGGGAAACCAAACAAAGCATCATTGACACGTTTCATATATTCTTTTTGACCATCAATGACTTGATCTCCTAAAATATTTTCTAATTGTTTACGACTTAAAGTTAAATGATTATTCATTAAAGAAAAATCAATATTAATACGTTTATTATCTTCTATCACAAAATACCAAATAGTTAATTTCCTATTTCTTTTAGCATGAATACCCATGCCGATTGTTTTATACAACTCGCTATCTTCTCTTTTAAACTCCAAATAAAGATAACCAATACGCTCATCGCGATCCGTATTTTCATCAATAAGATAAGTATCCAATGTTCTAGAACGCGAACCAAAAGCATCGATTCTTTCTGGCGAACGATTCCCATCCAGTAATAAAGGAACAATACTTTGCATGGTAACAGATTTACCACTACCATTTGATCCTCTAAGTAACATATGCCCATCTTTAAAATAGAATTCATCATTATCATAATACCAAAAATCAACCAAACCCAATCTATGCATATGCCATTGACTAATATTCATATTATTCCTCCTCATAACTTGCCAGATATTTACCGGCAATTGGATATACTTTAATATCCAGATTACTTTGCACAATGAAACCTAAACGTAACATATAAGCTACCAATTCTTCAGTTAATATATCTATTTTCTTTTTACGATATGTTGATGGTAGATAATCATTATTCTTTCTAATAAGATTTTTGATTACATTGATTAATTGATCTTTAGGCATGTAGAATATTTCATCCTCATTACGTTTATGATCACCATTTTTCACACGTTTACGTAATTGACTTAATATAAGAACGACTAGTTCATCCATGGTATTGTTTTTAGGAAAGAATTCGCCAATATGACTATCTTCATCTAAAACCAAATAAGCACTAGATTTATAAACTTGTAAATCACAAGGACATATTTGATTAAGTTCGTTTTCTATACGTTTACGATAATGTCTAATATAAGTAAAATCATCATTCTCATCCTTATCTTTATAAACTCCAGGTGACAACAATAAACGACGATAAACTCTTTGACTTCTAACCTTACCACGATCATTTTCTAAACCAATCCAATCATCATTCATAAATTCACTTGGTAATTTTTTATGAAATATATCAGATACAAAACTACGCATAAAATATCTTGATAAACCAGTATTTTCAAATAATGCTTCAGTATCTTCTTCTTTAATAAAGTTTTCGCTATGACCATCATCTTCAATAAATAATTGTTCAGCTTTACAAAATTCTACAACATTGACAAACATTCTTCTATTTGATCGAATCAACCAATAAGTTTCATCAACGTGTAATTTCATGGCTAAAAATTCCGTTAAATGGGATAAAATAAATTGTTCTTCAGTATCCTTATCTTCTAAAAAGACCAATATATAACAAAGCATTTGATATTCCTGCTTATTTTTAAATTGCGTAATACCCATCCATGGTTCAACTACGCCAGGAACCTTATCGAGTTTAATGAATTGAGCATTGGTGATTAATGAATAGCCCAAAGTATCCTGAAATAGTTTTTTTAATGTTTTGGCATCATCTTTAATACGATAATATTGATCACGATTATCACTCTTTAATATCCATCTTTTTGATAATAATAGTTCTTGACTATTCATATGAATCCTCCTTAAACACGATTTCAAAAGCAGGCATCATAAAGTTGCCATCTTCGCATTTTAAAAGACATTGATTTTGCGAGTGGCTATCATCAATATAATAAGTATTGCCATCTTCAGTTTTGCCAATATGGTCACTATCCAATAAACCTTTAGAAAGCCAATTAAGTAATGTTTTTCGGGTTGGAACATCAATGACTGCTAGTTGTGCAAATATGATTTTATGATCAACTATAAGTTTTTGTAGTGTTTCTTGTTTTTTTCTATTTTCTTCTTGAAGTTCCAACTGTTGAATATGTTTTTCTAAACTATGATCAGTAGAAGGAAGACGTACGGATTTCTTTCTCACAATACGACTGTGGGGTTCAAAAGACAAGGATGAAGGATGATCCTGATAAACACCTTGTTGAATATCTTCACTCATACGAGGTTGTATTTGACTTAAATGCAGGCAATCTTCTACCCCAAAAACATAAGCACTTAAACAATGTGCTTCATTAATATCTTCACATTTCATAAAAATATCGGCCATATGTTCATATTGCTCCTTACGATTATTAGAACGATTATTCATTTCGGCAATTTGTCTAGCATAATGAGTTATTTTACGTATAATTTCATTGGTAATATTATTTAAGCGATCCATTTCACTTTCTTCATTTTCACCGACAAACCAAATATAAAGGCTTTGCCATTTACCTTGATAATTATCTAAAATTTCATCTCTATTAAGTTCAACATCAATTCTCGGAATAGACAGTTCATAATCAGTGGCAGCTATAAATAGTGGTTTCATTTCTTCCATTGCTATATTTTCTAATTCTAATGATATTTTTGTTCCTGTTTCCTGCATGGCTATAACAAATGTTCGTAGATAATTAATAAGTTTATCTTTAAATAACAGAAATGCTTCTGTTTTCATTAACTCTTCAGCTCTAGCACTATTGAGTGTTTTAATATAGTCCTGATAGTTCTGATTTAATCTTGTAAAATCATTCATAAGTTCATTTAACCAATCATGAATATCACTATTATCTTTATCTTTGATATTCTGGATTTTCTTTAAATGTTCATAGATTCTTTCTAATAATGTTGGCTCCAATGATGAACCTTCAATATTCATTTTCTCTAATCTTAAAGTCATACGCTCTATTTCAACACTATATTCACTTAATTGATAACGATACTGTCTATTCATAAAATCTTTTATTGTTTTAACTTTACGACTATCCTGATCTGCAATTAAATTACCCCACTCTACTAAACTTTGTAAATCCTGTATACATTGATCATTTGTATATTCTTCATACCCTTCAACTTCTTTCATCATCCTATATACATCTTCACTATGTAGCCAATAATGAATCTTTTCATATTCTCTAAAAAAGTAACGAATAATCAAACGATATCTCGCTACATTAGGTGCGACTAAATAATTGACTTCACTAATAGGTTTCACTAATTTATCATATGCTTCCAAAAAGATCACCTCATAAGTGACATTATAACCAAAATAGCAACAAAAATAAACCTTAAACAAAAAGAAAAGTACGACCCCCTGAATTATATCGTACTCTGCTTTTTCATGACTGATATCTGCTGACATATCTTATTAAGCTGCTGACCTTAATAATGTCATGAATAAATGAACTTTTAGTTTTTGCTGAAACGTATATCGAAGATATTATATGATATACTTAATTGTCCTTTGGACAATTATCATTATATCCAAATTTTTCATGAAATCTAGAAAAATTTGATATTTTATTTGTTTTTTTCACTTTTTTTGATGATTTTTTTTAAATGAAAACTCTTTCAAAATGAAAAACTAGGAAAAGTTTTTAAAAGTATGGTATTTTTAAAAAGTAATTTCTCTGATTCCATGTTCATCTGCACTAGAAACATAACCATTAAATTCAAGATCATCTAATATATATTCAGCCTCTTCTTTACTTATATGCATATAAGATATCAGTAAATCAACACTCGCAAAACCATTATCTTTAAGTAATTGCTTGATATCAGAATCAATATCAGCTTCTCCATCGTCTTCTTGATAACGATGAAATAAGCAATGACGATTCGCACGCTTACGCATCTTTTCTAAATCATCACCATCCCATAATATAACATCATTCGTTTTAGCTAAATCTATAGCTGCTTGAGTATAATGATTATTTGTTACCACAACAGGATAATCACAATCATAATAGATATAGCCAGCATAAGCTTGTTGGATAGCAGCGATACCAACAGGTTTATGATACATCTTACATTGAATAGCATAACTATATCCTTGATAATCCGCTAAAATATCAATACCATAATCACCTGTATGTTTGGTTAGTTCGACGTTAGTATAACCATTATATTTCAATATTTCAGCAACATATTGTTCAAACTCTTCACCGCTCATATCCTCATCTAATTCATTTATCCAGCCAAAGATAAAACCAAATATCTTCTTTAATATAAAACCAATAATCTTAAAAGGTATTAAAATGATTTTCCATATGATTTTCATAACATCACCGCAACTATTATAACTGATGCATTTTGTCAAAACAATGATTATCTGATATAATGACTTTGAGGTGAAGACAATGGAAAGAATTACAAGTTTTAGTGTTGATCATACAAAATTAAAGAAAGGCATCTATATTTCTAGAATTGATGGTGATATTACCACATTTGATATTCGCATGACACAGCCAAATGTAGATACCCCACTTGATCCTAAAGCTGCTCATACGATTGAACATATTGGGGCAACGCTGCTACGTAATGGACAATATAAAGATCATATTATTTATTTTGGACCGATGGGATGTATGACAGGTTTTTATTTATTAACAAGAGATTTAGATTTTGAGACTGTAAAAATAATAGTAAAAGATATGTACGAACAAATATCTAAGTGGCATGATGAAATACCTGGTGCCAAAGCAGAGGAATGTGGTAATTATACTTTTATGGATTTAGCGAAAGCCAAGCATGCTGCTAAGTTTTATTTAGATGCATCCTGGGAATATGAATATCATTTATTATAAAAAGTCAGATGCCTAGCATCTGGCTTTATTTTAGATATCCAGTTTAAATTCATCAAACCAATCAGCATTATATGCTTCAATAGCACCTTGATCAGATAATTGTGCTAAAGAACTATCAAAAGGAATTTTCGCAAGTACTGGTAAGTTGTACTTTTCAGCTACTTCATCTACATGACTCTTACCAAAAACAAAAATCTTCTTGCCACAATCAGGACAAATCACATAACTCATGTTTTCTACTAAACCTAAAATAGGAATATCCATTTGATTAGCCATATTAATCGCTTTAGAGACAATCAATCCAACAAGTTCCTGCGGACTGGCAACAATAACAATACCATCTAATGGTAAAGATTGGAAAATTGTCAAAGGAACATCTCCAGTTCCTGGAGGCATATCAACAAATAAATAGTCTAATTCTCCCCAATGAACATCACGATAGAATTGTTTAATAATATCTGCTAAAATAGGGCCACGCCAAATAACAGGATCTTCAGGGTTTTCTAATAATAAATGCATAGACATGACTTTAATACCATTTTCTGATTCAGGTGGAAAGATTTCTTCATTACTTGAATAGACTTGTTCATGCCCAAGTCCAAACGTAGTTGCAATAGAAGCACCAGTAATATCCCCATCTAAAATACCAACTTTATAACCCTCTCTTTGTTTTTGAACCGCAAGTAAAGATGTTAAAGAAGATTTACCTACACCACCTTTACCACTAACCACGCCAATAACCTTGTTTATTTTTGAATTTTTATTTAATTCAGCTTCAAATTGTTTTAACATACACTCATTTCTCCTTCGAAGGTATTGTACACTATTTTTTTATTTTTTAAAACCTAAATGCTTTCATGTTTATAAAAATTTCGATATACTTATTTTGAGGTGAAACCATGAAAAAATAATATCGATAATATTAAGTATGATACTTATGATCACATTAGTGGCATGTTCAAATAATACCCAAACGAGTAAATCAGCTTTTGCAGAATTTATCAATCAGGAGTTTATTGATGAAATGGAAAGCGATTATTTAACAATGCATACATATTTAGAGAATCCTGAAGATTATGGGGTAGATGAAACAAAAGTAGAAGTAAATTTAGGTAGTCGTTTTGACGAAGATACATTGATAGAAAGTAAGCAAGTTGTTCAAGAAACATATGAGAAGTTCTTAGCATTTGATCGTGATGATTTAACGGATGAAGAAAAAGATATTTATGATACGTATCAATATATGATTGAATTAGCTGTTGAAATGAATGATGATAAGTATGATTATTATAGTCAATTATTTGAAAGTGCAAGTGGTTTACATTATCAATTACCTTCATTGTTTAGTGATTGGCAGATTGTAGATGAACAGGATGCTAAAGATTTAATTACATTAGTGAATGATACTTTAGATTATGTCAATAGTGCATTGGATTATACAATTATACAAGAAGAAAAAGGATTACTCATGATTGATAAGGATTCCGTAATTGAATATTGTCAAGGGATTGTGGATGCAGGCATGGATAGCAGTATTCTATCAGCTATGGAAGAGACATTAACTGAAGCTGGATATGAAAGTTATATAGGAGAATTGGAAACAGCTTTTGAAGATTCATTTTTAGCTGCTTATCAAAATATTATTGATACATTGAATAACTTTGACAATATTAATGAAGAAGGTTATTGTCAATTTGAATATGGGGCTGAATATTATAGTTTACTATTAGAATACAAAGTAGGGTGTAATATGTCGGTTGATGAAATAGAGAATTTTATGGAAGAAGCATATAATAATCATATTATGAATATGATGATGGCTTATTATAGTAATCCTGATGTGTATAATGAAAATTATACAACGGATTTAACAAGTTATCAGGAAATATTGGATTTTATTGAAGAGAATATGATGAATGATTTTCCTAATGTCGGAACAATTGATTATGATATAGAGGCGATTAATGAAGAGATAGCATCTTCATCTGGAGTGGCTGCCTATTTTGAAATACCAGCATTAGATGCTTCTACGAATTGTCAAATTCGTGTTAATCCAAAATTAGAAGATATAACTTCATTAGATACCTATAAAACAGTCGCACATGAAGGATTTCCTGGCCATATGTATCAATATGCTTATATGTATCAAAACGTGGATTCATTGTACTTAAAAACAATTTCTACTAATAATGCCTTTACGGAAGGCTATGCTGTTTATGCAGCTTATTATGCAATGAATTACTTAGATATTGACGAAGATTATTTAACATTATATCAGGAAAATGAATTAGCAACTTATGCAATCATTGTGTTAGCAGATATTGGTATTCACTATCATGGCTGGGATGAAGATCAATTTATCATCTATTTAGAAAATAAAGGTTTATCTTTAGATGAAGAGACAGGTCATAATCAGTATTTACAGTTACAGGCAAATCCTGGTATTTTTGAATCATATTATGTAGGTTATGAAATGATTGCTGCTTTACAAGAAGAAACTGAAGAAGAATTAGGTGATAGCTACACAGATTTAGGTTTTCATACAGCTTTATTAGAATGTGGAGTTGTAAGTTTTGATGTGATTGAAAATCATATTGAAGAATATATACAAAATAATTCATAATTTATTACAAAATACACAAAAAATACACATAAATAACTTATAATACAATCCACAAGGAAATAAAAATAAGAGATGAGTCCTTTTCGATAATATACCCCTCTTGTAAAGTCTCTCATCTCTTTTTTTATATTATGAAATCAATCATAATTGATAAAAATATACCAATAATAATTATTTTTATAAGCATTATATCACCAATATATGATATGTATTTTTTATCAATTTATGTTAATATATGTCAAGGAGGAAAAAATGAAATCAATAAGTAAAGACCCACTAGTCAAACAATTATCCATTTGTGGACAAGTTGCTGAACATAAAAGTGAAATGATTCAAACACATGGTGATGGTAATGAAGATAAGATTTTAAGTGTTTTAAATGATGAAGAGAAAGAAACATTAGAACAAATTCTTAACAAATTACAACAAGCCTGGTTAAATGATCATAAAGAACATCATAACAAAAAATGAGACTTAATGATATGATTCTCTAAAGTGAACAAAATAAATAATTAAAAGTTCACTAAGGA
>JAJQEL010000037.1 GCA_021201655.1 Erysipelotrichaceae bacterium
AGCAAATCATTTTAATTATTTAAATTGTCTACTTGACAAAATCACTTCAATTATTGATGTTCAAGATGTATCATTTGGCTACGATCCACGAAATAAAGTATTGAATAATGTTAGTTTTCAAGTAACTAAAGGCGAAAAAATTGCAATTGTAGGTAAAAATGGTGCTGGTAAGAGTACCATTGCTAAGATGTTATGTGGTATTATTCGCCCTAATAGTGGTCATATATTATTAAATGGTGAAGATTATATGCAATTTTCTATCAAGGAAATTGGTGAGAAGATTGGATATGTTATGCAAAATCCAAATCAGATGATTGTAAAAGATATGATTAAAGATGAAGTTGGATTAGGCTTATCTTTGCGTAATAAGTCAGAAGAGGAAATAGAACAAAAAGTCAATGATACTTTAAAAATGTGCAATCTTTATTCAATGCGTAATTGGCCTATTTCAGCTTTAAGCTATGGTCAAAAGAAACGTGTGACGATTGCTTCAATTTTGGCCATGAATCCAGAAGTCATTATTTTGGATGAGCCGACTGCTGGTCAGGATTATCGTGTTTATACAGAAATTATGACTTTCCTAGAAAAGCTTAATAAAGATTTTGGTATTACTATTTTATTTATCACCCATGATATGCATTTGGCGATTGAATATACAGATCGTGCTATTGTCTTTACTGATGGTGCTTGTATTGGTGATGATAGTGTATTTAAGATTTTAGGCGATGCAGATATTATTGAAAGAGCACATTTAAAAGAAACATCATTGTTTACTTTATCTAAACGTTTAGGCTTGCCTACTGATGAATTTACAGAATATTTTATTGCATATGAAAGGATGAATCGCCATGAATAATTTTATTATCAATTTGGTTCCTGGAGAAACATTCTTACATAAACTTTCTGGAACCACTAAAGTTCGTTTGTTTTTTATTTTAGTAGTCTACTTAGTTATGACTTTTGATTTAAGATTAGTTTTACCAGTATTTATTTTAAGTATTATAGGTTTGATATCTCTTAAACCAAAGTTTACGTCATTTTCTTATATAGTTGGGTTTGTTGTCATTATGAATATTTTTAATATTATATTATTCTATTTGGCAAATCCACGTATTGGTTCTTCATATATCAATTCGGAAACACTATTATTTCAATTAAATAGTTATTTTGTTTTTACCGCGGAAACACTTTGGTATTTAGGATGCCGTTTCTTTAAGATGATTACTACATTCTTAGTTTCATTGACATTCATCTTATCTATTACTCCAAGCGAATTTGCGGCTGGGTTATATGCTTGTCATATTCCTTATAAAGTTTGTACAATTGTAGAAATGGCTTTTAGATATATTCCAGATATTGCTAGAGATTATAAGAATATTCAAATATCTATGCAGGCAAGAGGTGTAGAATTAGATCCTAAGAAAGCTGGTTTATTTTCTCGTGTTAAACAAAATATCATGATTCTTATACCTTTAATCATTACTTCTTTTGATCGTATTGGTAATATTTCAAATGCAATGGATTTAAGAGGCTTTGGTAAAGGGAAAAAGAGAAGCTATTATGCTGAACATGAAGAAACACCAAATGATAAGAAAGTGAAAATTATTTATTGTGTTTTAGGTTTGTTTGTGTTAGCGTATATCCTTGGTCGTGCGATTTTCCATATTCCACAAATTTGGTACCCTTTCTAGGAGGAATTTATGAAACCATGTATTGTATGGCAAACAGATTTTAGTTTAGACTGGCCTTTTGTTGCTACTATGAAAGGCGTTTGCAAGCAAATTGATGATACTTTAGATATTATAGATAGTTCACATACGATTGCTAAATTCAATGTTTTAGAAGCAAGTCAACAGCTTGATTATGTTGAACCTTTCTATCCAAAAGGTACCATCTATGTTTCCGTTGTAGATCCTGGTGTAGGAACTTCACGTAAAGCTTCTGTAGCAAGGCTTAAAGATGGCAATTATGTTGTGACACCAGATAATGGAACACTGACACATTTGTATTACCATGTTGGTATTGATGAAATTCGTGAAATTGATTCTTCTTTACGCTATCAAGGAACGGAAAATGTTTCAGTATTTCATGGTAGAGATATTTTTGCTTATGTGGCCGCTAAACTTGCAAGTCAACAAATAAACTATGAACAAGTAGGTGAAACTTATCCTTTAGATGATATTGTATTGTTAGATTATCAATATCTTCAAACATATGTTACAACTTCTGAAATTGATGGTATTGTATCTAATGTATCTGATCCTTTTGGTAGTATTGTTTTTAATGTTCTAACAGATGATTTTAAGAAAGTCGGTTATCAGGAAGGCGACATGGTTCGTATTACTTTATCTTATCAAGATAAAAAATATTTTGATGAAGATGTACTATATGAAAAGTCATTTGGTTTTGTCAATATTGGTGAACCGATACTCTTTAATGCTTCATCTAATTATATGTCATTAGGTTTAAATCAAGGAAGTTTTAAAGATAAATATCATGTCCATGCAGGTATGGATTATAAAGTACATATAAGTAAGGCATCAAATTTATGATGCCTTTTTATGGAATAATTTTACAAACAGTTTTTCTTTGCGTATAATAGTAGCATTGAAGAAGGGACTATATATGGATATTAAAGAAATTAATATAAAAGCAAATGAAATATATGAAAGATATCAATCTCAAATTATTCCCGAATATTTTTATGTTGGATATATGGGATTATTGGCACAATATCTACAAAGTGGGTTATTTTCTTTCTTTGTATCTTTATTTTTATGTCCTATTTCTCACGGATATGTAAAATGTGCTATGAAATTGGTGGATGAGGATGATACAGTTATTAGTTATAAAGAATCATTAGTGGGAATATTAAAGTTTCCTCATGTGGCTCCTGCATACTTGCTTAGAAAGGGTATTACTATTTTGATTATTTTAATTGTTGGTATTCCAGCATTATTATCAATAAGATCAGTTGTCCCTGAATTGTCTATAGAATGGTTTTCAATGTTAGGTGAAGCTTTTATCCAGACTGAGTTTCTGCTTCCAGATATTGTTGGTTTTATTTCATTATTTGATAGTCCGATTGTTTTGATAGATATTGCAGCATGTGTATGTGTTTATTTATATTTATCTGCTTTATTTATGCCAGTTCCTTATGTTATGGAATTAGAAGAATTCTCTTGTATAGAGTGTATTTCTTATTCATTACGTTTAATGAAAGGACATATGATAGATTATATAAATATGTATATATCATATTTCTTAAGATATATGTCTTATTTACTTATTGTAGAATTATTGTTGGTTATTGGTTCATTTAATGCCATATTCGAGTTATTTATTATGGTTGGATCATTGTTTATATATATTTATATCTTTAAGGGGAGATATGAAATATCTAAATATTTATTTTATCAAAAAATAAGAGGGGAAATATATGAGTAGAGATATCAAGAACATTAAGCGTATAATGATTAAAGTCGGATCTTCTTCTTTATGTAATATGCAAGGGCAAATTGACAAAGAAAAGGTTTTATACTTAGTATTACAAATATCTAAATTAATTAAAGATGGCTATAGTGTTGTTTTAGTATCCTCTGGTTCAATTGCTGCAGGCATGGGCATGATGGAATTGGAAAAAAAGCCTTCGACAATTCCTGAAAAACAGGCATTAGCTGCTATTGGGCAAGCACAACTTATGCAAATCTATGAGGAAACATTTCAATTGTTTCATATAAAATGTGCACAGGTTTTGTTGAACCATGATGATTTTGCGGATCGTAAGCGTATGATGAATTTATCAAATACGATGAATGCTTTGATGAATTATGGAGTGATACCTATCGTTAATGAAAATGATGCTTTGGCGGTGGATGAAATTAAAGTTGGGGATAATGATACTTTAGCAGCTTTATTAGTTCCTGTCGTGAATAGTGACTTATTGATACTTGTGAGTGATATTGATGGTTTATATACAAAGAATCCACGTGAATATGATGATGCTATATTATTAAAATATGTAGAAACAGTTGATGATAACATTATTCAAATGGCTGGGGGCTCTTCATCAGTATTCGGTACAGGTGGCATGATGACAAAGATTAATGCTGCTAAGATTGTCAATGATTATGGTAAAGATATGGTCATTGTTAATGGTGAGAAAGAAAATAGTTTATTACATGTCTTTGATGAACATGAAGAAGGAACATGGTTTAATGGTAGCCATGGAAAAAGTTTAAAAGCTAAAGCGCATTGGATGACTTATCGTAGTACTTCAAAAGGCAAAATTGTTGTGGACCAAGGTGCTTGTAAGGCGTTGTGTGATCATCGCAAGAGTTTATTAGCAAGTGGTATTGTAGATGTTGAGGGACATTTTATCATGGGGCAAGTTGTAGATGTTGTTGATTCCAATAAAAAAGCAATTGCTAAAGGAATAAGTAATTATTCTAGTGATGAAATTAAATTGATTATGGGACATAATAGTTCAGATATTGAAGGAATTTTACATTATAAGGATTATGATGAAGTGATTCATGCCAATAATATGGTTATTTTAGGAGGAAAGAAAAATGGATAAAGTATTAGAAAAACAATTACAAAATGCATCACTTGCAAGCCGCAAAATGATGCATGTGACCACTGTACAGAAAAATCAAGCTTTACAAGCTATTTCAGACGCTTTAATTAATCATATTGATATAATTATTGAAGCTAATGAGAAAGATCTTGAAGCTGCTAAAAATAACGGTATGAGTAAAGCTATGATGGATCGTTTATTGTTAAATAAAGAGCGTATTGAAGCGATTGCCAATGATGTTTTAAAGTTGATTGATTTAGACGATCCAGTCGGTCAAATCATTCGTGAAATTCAGCGCCCTAATGGTCTACTTATTAAACAAGTACGTGTACCAATGGGAGTTTTTGGTATTATCTATGAATCACGTCCAAATGTGACGGTTGATATTGCATGTTTATGTATTAAATCTAGTAATGTATGTGTACTAAAAGGCGGTAAAGAAGCTATTCATTCCAATAAAATATTAACTTATATTATGCAAGATGCTATGAAGAATATTATGCCAGACAATACCGTTCAATTAATTGAAAATACTGATCGATCAATAGTAACACAGCTTATAACCGCTAATGGGTATGTGGATGTTGTCGTTCCTCGTGGTGGGGCTGGATTAATTAATCATGTAGTGAAAAATGCCACCGTTCCTGTTATTGAAACTGGGGCTGGCAATTGTCATCTTTATATTGATAAAGCTGCTGATATGCAGAAAGCCATTGATATCAGCGTTAATGCTAAAATACAAAGACCATCTGTCTGCAATGCTATTGAAACAATATTAGTCCATAAGGATATTGCTCATGCTTATCTTCCTAAAATGGTCGAAGCTTTTGCTGGAAGAGTAGAAATCCGTGGAGATAAAATAACCCAAAGTATTATTTCATGTAAAGAAGCTACAAACGAAGATTATGCAACTGAATATGATGATTATATAGTTGCTATAAAGGTTGTTGATTCTATTGAAGAAGCTATTGCGCATATTTATCAATATTCTACTAAACATTCTGAAGCAATTATTACAGAAGATCCACAAGCTGCTGATTTATTTATGAACTCTTTAGATTCAGCTTGCGTATATTTAAATGCTTCTACTCGTTTTAGTGATGGTGGTGAGTTTGGCTTTGGGGCAGAACTTGGTATTAGTACTCAAAAATTACATGCTCGCGGTCCTTTAGCTTTATTGGAAATGACTTCTTTTCAATATAAAGTTTATGGAAATGGACAAATTAGAAAGTAATCCCTATTTATCCTATAAGAAAAATATGCTATTATTTTGATAAATTTTATGTTAAAATATCTTCAATGAGGTGATTTACATGGAAAGACAAAAACGTATTGCTTTAATTAATGATATTACAGGATTTGGCAGATGTTCGGTGGCCGCGATGGCACCGATTGTTTCAGCCATGAAAATACAAGCTGTACCTATACCAACTGCAATTCTATCCACACATACGCAATTTCCAATTTATTATTTTGACGATTATACATCTAGAATGAGCGATTATATTCAAACATATAAAGATTTAAATTTGGAATTTGATGCTATTGCTACAGGTTTTTTAGGTTCTGTTGAACAATTTGAGATTGTTTTTGATTTTATTGAAACATTTAAAAATAAAGATTCATTTGTATTAGTAGATCCTGTTATGGGGGATCATGGAAAACTTTATGCAACATATACACAACAAATGTGTAATGAAATGAAGAAACTGGTACACTATGCCGATTTGTTAACACCTAATTTAACAGAATTGGTCACTTTAGTTGATGAACCTTATCCTGATCATTTACCATCATTTTATGAATTAAGTGATATGTGTGAAAAATTATCTGATAATGGGCCACAGCACATTGTAGTGACAGGTATTCCATTTAATGATAAGCAAATATTGAATTTTATATATAATCGTGGTGAAGATTACCAGATTGTGATGGTTGATCGTATCGGTAATGATCGCTGTGGAACAGGTGATGTGATTGCATCGGTAATCGCAGGCAGTTATTTAAACGGTCATAGTTTTTATCACAGTGTAAAAAAGGCAACAAAGTTTGCATCACGATGCATTTCACGATGCGAAGAATTAGAGATTCCAAATTATTATGGTTTATGTTTTGAAGAATATTTATGGGAATTAGGGAGGGATGAACAATGATTTTGTATACCTTGCATGATAATGGGTATATTGATATTGACAATATAGAGAGTTGTAAAGATGTTCATGTTTATGTTAATTTAACCAATCGTTGTCCTTGTGCATGTACTTTTTGTTTACGCCAAACAAAGGAAATGACTGAATCCAATACCTTATGGCTTAAACAAGAACCTTCAGTTAAAGATGTTATAAACGAATTTCAAAAATATAATTTAAATGATTTTGCCGAAGTGACGTTTTGTGGCTTTGGAGAACCCATAACCCGTGTTGATGATGTTGTGCAAATTGCGAAATTTTTGAAAAATTGCCGTAAGGATTTACCAATACGTATCAATACGAATGGGCTAGGCAATTTAATACATGAAAAAGACATAACTCCAATGTTTAAAGATTGTATTGATACTGTTTCCATTAGTTTGAATGCACCAGATGAAAATGAATATCTAGAACTTACGCGTAGCCGTTTTGGCCTACAATCTTTTAATGCTATGTTAGAATTTGCAGTAAAATGCAAAGACTATGTACCTTATGTGGTACTAACAGTTGTTGATATTATTGGTGCGGAAAAAATTCAAAAATGCCAAAAAATATGTGATGATTTAGACGTTCAACTACGAGTGCGTCCTTTTGAGGTGTAAATTATGCAATATATGACGCGTGAAGAGAGAAAAATTAAACTAGAAAGAATGCATAATACTAGGGATATTGGTGGCTATGAAACACAGGACGGCTATTATACCAGATCGCATAAATATATCCGTGCTAGTGCACCAATATATTGTACCAAAAGTGATATACAAACATTAAAAGATTATGGTGTTAAAGTGGTGATTGATTTACGTAGTGATTTTGAAAAAGAATGTCAGCCTAATCCTTTAAAGGAAGATAAAGATATAGACTTTTATGAATTAAATCTTTATGATTCTACCAGTGCCGCAATAGTTCCTGATGAAGTGAAAACATATCGCAATCTTGGTGGTGTTTACATTTATATGCTAGAAGCATTTAAAGATAAGTTTAAAGAATTATTTGATATATTTATAAAATATTCTTATGAAGGTGTTTTATTTCATTGCTCTGCAGGTAAAGATCGAACTGGCATTACAGCCGCCTTATTATTAGATTTGGCAGGTTGTCATGAATATGATATTGTTAAAGATTATAGTGAATCTTATGAAAACAATATTGATATTAATGAGAATCTAGCAGATATCATGGATGATGATTCTAGGCGTTTCCTTAATTCTGCACCTAGTTATATGATGGAATTTTTGGCATATCTTAGAGATCACTATGGTAGCGCAAAAGAATATTTAATTGCTATTGGCATAAAAGAAGCAGAAATTTTGGAATTAATTGAAAATTTTAAAATTTAAAAAAGAAAAATACCCTCCTAAAAGCGTATATAAATAATAGGAGGGTTTATTATGGAATTAAATTTAAAGTTAAGAGAGAAAGATAAGATAGTCAAAGAGATTATAGAAAAATATAAGCGTGCCCAATTAAACATCTTATTTTTGGATCAGCATTATAATTATTATCCACAAACGAATTTATTTAAAATTAAAGATACTAGCACGCCTTATAACATTGGTGAATCATCTATGCTGATACAGTTACAAAAAAAACAAAAACTTGAAGCTTATGTGCTCGTTGTGGAACAGATACATAGCTGTTTGTCAGAAGACGCCTGGGATTTTATAAGTCATCAGTATTTAAATTTTTATGATTCCCATTGGTGGGAGAATAAATATTCCCGTTCGAGTTATTATCGTGTTAAAAATAGCGCTTTGGATGAATATCTAGCAACTGCTTTACAATTTTATAGTCTGAAGGATTTATGTAAAATGCTTGAAGAATAGTGTCATGCTTTGAAAAAATCATTGCCTTTATATCCTTTTTTAGGTACAATATACAAGAATTATTGAGGAGGATTAAAAATATATGACAAAAGTAATAGCAGTTAATGCGGGAAGTTCTTCTTTGAAATTTCAATTACTCAATATGCCAAGTGAAGAAGTTATTACTTCTGGGGTTATTGAAAGAATTGGTTTAGATGAAGGAATTTTTACAATTAAATATAACGGAGAAAAGAAAACAACAAATGCGCCAATTCCTGATCATAGCGTAGCAGTAGATATGTTGTTAAAAGCTTTGGTAGATGAAAAAATTGTTGAAAAGCTTGATGATATTGATGCTGTTGGACATAGAATTGTTCATGGTGGTGAATATTTTAGTGATAGTGTTGTTGCTGATGAAGATGTTGTTAGTAAAGTTGAGGAATTATCAGATTTGGCTCCTTTACACAATCCTGCAAATCTGATTGGTTATCGTGCTTTTAAAGAAGCTTTACCACATGTTCAGCATGTTTTTGCATTTGATACAGCTTTTCATCAAACAATGGATGCACAAAGATATTTATATGCTTTACCATATGAATATTATACAGATTTAAAAGTGAGAAAATATGGCGCTCATGGTACCAGCCATAAATATGTATCACAACAATCTATCGAAATGTTAGACAATCCTGAAAATTCAAAAGTTATAGTTTGTCATTTAGGTAATGGTGCTAGTATTTCCGCTATTAAAAATGGTAAGTGTATCGATACATCTATGGGCTTCACACCTTTGGCAGGGGTTATGATGGGTACACGTAGTGGTGATGTTGATCCATCCATTATGCCTTATTTATGTGAGAAACTTAATAAGTCAGCTGATGAAGTTTTAGAAATCTATAATAAAAAATCTGGTATGTTAGGTGTTTCTGGTATTTCATCTGATTCAAGAGATATTGAAGATGCCTTTAATCAAGGTAATGAAAGAGCGATTCTTACTAGTCAGCTTTATGCTCGTATTGTATCTAAATATATTGGCCAATATTATGTAGAACTTGGTGGCTGTGATGCTATTGCCTTTACTGCTGGACTAGGAGAGAATGCTGCTTATTTAAGAAAAATCATTGTCGAAGATATTGCTGAATCATTTGGTGTAGTTTTAGATGATGATTTAAATAACACAAGAAGTTCAGATAATCGTGTCATTTCTAGTGAAAATTCAAAAATTAAAGTTATGGTTATTCCAACAAATGAAGAAGTTATGATTGCTAGAGATACTGTTCGCTTATTAAATTTATAAGAAAAGTAAGATTTCAATTCATATATAATTGAAATCTTTTTCATTTCGTGTTAATATTCGATTTAAAGAAGTAAAGGAGAATTATATGTTAAATCGTATACAAATAAATCGAACTGTCGTAGATGAACCATTATTAAAAGAAATTAGAATGTATTTAGTACCTATGTGGATGAAAATAGGTTTAAGTGTAATAGCTATTATTTTAGCTGTCATTGGTTTTTTTGCTTATTCTAATAATCAATTAACTGTTTGTGTTGTTTCCTTAATATTAGCTGCATTAAGTATTTTTGCGATATTTTATATGGCTTATACAAGAGGCAGAGAAGCCGTTAATATGAGTCAAGGTGAAGCCGTTTATACAATGATTTTTCAAAGAGATGGTATTGCTGTACATAATGTCAATAAAGGTACAAATAGTAAGATTCCTTATGAAAACGTCAAAAGACTTGTCGAAACAAAAAATACTTATACCATTATTGCTAAAGGAAACCAGTTCGTTTTAATTAGAAAAGATGTCTTAAAAGTCACACCTGCTCAATTGGTAGAATTTTTAAAAGATAAAGATACAAAAATAAAAAGATGGATTAAAACCAAATAACGATATAGCTTATGCTATATCGTTATTTTTGTAAATTCGATATTCATCAAACCATGAGTAAAATCATAGAAAAGCTGATGGGCATGATGACTATTGAAACCTTCGCCACAAGCTAATATTTCATAATCTACTTTAAAGAAAGAATAACCCAAACCAGTTTCCTTAAATCCATTACGTAAATAGAACTCTTTGCGTCTTAAACGTTGATTATAATTTGGTGCATTTGCATCGATTACTTCAATATCAATAAAAATACATGCATAGTGTTTTTCTAGGTACGTTAAGATAGTACTGCCATAACCTTTATTACGCAATGGCTCATCAACTACAAAATAGAATAAATAAGTCAAATCATGCATCGTTACTAGATAGGTAAAGCCAACAAATAAATCTTCATCATAGAATGCTAAAAAATCTGTTTGCTGATTTAATCGTTTCATTAAACTTCTAAACGGAGCACGTTCATTACGCGGGAATGCCTCATGATATAATTGTTTAATATCATTAAGATTTGGATAGTTTTTATCAATTGTTACCACTTTTAAATTCATTAAAATCACCATATCTATTTTATCATAATTTATGCTTATTGTCTTTTCTTTAAAATTATTATAAAATAATACGCAGGTGATAACACATGGAATTAAGTGCATTAAAAACTACATCAAAACGTATCGATATTTTACATGCTATGAATATATATAGCATGGAAGATATTCTTTATCATTTTCCTTATCGTTATGATATTATTGAAGAATCATATGATAATGAACATATGATTATTGAAGCCACAGTGTTTACTCAGCCTAAAGTTTTTTTTAGAGGAAAAATGTCACGTATGTCTTTCGAAGTGGTTGATTGTTACAGCAATCATTATCAAGTGATTATATTTAATCGTCATTATTTAAGAACGCATTTATCATTGTCAACTACCATTACGATTTTAGGAAAGTGTCAAAATCATAAAATAACCGCTACTGATATTAAAATGAAACCTCTACAGGATATTGCAGGTATTCATCCTATCTATTCCGTAAAAGATGGTATTAATCAAAAATCATTTTCACAATATGTCAAAAAAGCTTATCAATTATTAAAATCAGAACTTATTACTTTAGTTCCTGAAGAGTATATCATTAATCATAACTTGGTTCATAAAGATATTGCTATCTACAATATTCATTTTCCTGATACTCAACAAGATATTAAACAAGGCTTAAAATATTTGAAATATGAAGAATTCCTTCAATTTCAATTAACTATGCAACTCACAAAATTTAATCGTTATCAGGAAAACGGCACTGCTAAAGTCGTAGATTTAGAACAGCTGCAGGCTTTTATTATGAATTTGCCCTTTCAGTTAACACATGATCAAAGTATTGCAGTAAAAGAAATTGTTAATGATTTACAAAAACCACAAATGATGTATCGCTTTTTACAAGGAGATGTCGGTAGTGGTAAAACAGTGGTGGGAGCTATTGCTTTATATGCAACATATTTAGCAGGCTATCAAGGAGCTTTGATGGCACCTACAGAAATCTTAGCCTCTCAGCATTATCAGACATTATCAAAATTCTTTGCAAATACAAATATTCATATTGCTTTATTAACAGGTTCCTTAACACTAAAACAAAAAAATGAAATCTATGAAAAACTAAATAATGGTGATATTCATATCATTATCGGAACTCATGCTTTATTTCAAAAGAAAGTGAATTATAAACATTTAGGCTTTGTCATCACCGATGAACAGCATCGTTTTGGGGTAGAACAGCGTAAAGCCTTAAAGAATAAAGGACAACAAGTTGATTTTTTAATCATGAGTGCTACACCAATTCCACGTACCTTAGCAATCGCCTTATATGGAGATATGGATGTATCCACAATAAAATCTAAACCAGCAGGTAGACAGGAAGTTGAAACAAAGTTTATTGAATCCGCTTCTATGAAACCCATTTTAAAGCATTTGAAAGCTTATTTAGCAAGTGGAGGACAATGTTATGTTATTTGTCCATTAGTGGATGAAAGTGAAAAATTGGAGGTCAGAAGTGTTATCCAAATTTATGAGGCTATGAGTTCTTATTTTAAAGGTCAATATCAAGTTGGTTTGCTTCATGGCCAATTAAAAGATGAAGAAAAAGATGATATTATGCAACAATTCATGGATAATCAGATTCAAATTCTTGTTTCCACAACTGTTGTTGAAGTAGGTGTTGATGTTAAAAATGCCAATATGATGATTATATATAATGCAGAACGTTTTGGCATGAGTCAATTGCATCAATTACGTGGACGCGTTGGTCGTGGTGAGCAAAAAGCTTATTGTTATTTACTGAGCAATCAAGCTAGCGATGAAGCAAAAGAAAGATTACATTATCTTGAAACTTGTCAGGATGGATTTTCTATTTCTATGTATGATTTAAAAGTCAGAGGTCCTGGTGAAGTTTTAGGAGCAAAACAAAGTGGTTTACCTTCTTTTTTAGTAGGTGATGTATTAAAAGATTATAATATTCTTTCAATTGCTAAAGATGATGCAACCCACATGATAAATGCTTATCAAAATCATAGGTTATATGCACATACAATTGAGGGAATCATTGAAAAATTAAAAGAGAATAATGAATATGTGGATTAAATGTGTTATACTAATGCAGAAATGGAGTGAAGATGATGTATAAATTATCAATTGATGCTATGAGTGGTGATTTGGGTAGCAGTATAGTTGTTGATGCATGCTTATCTTTTATGAAATCACACAGTGATGTTGAATTATATGTAACAGGTAAAAGTGAAGAATTAGAAAAACTCAAACATGAGCGTATACATATTATCGAAGCCAGAGATATTATTCCAATGGATGCAGGCATTATGTCAGTTAGGCGTAAAAAAGATTCTAGTATGGTAAAAGCTGTCACATTAGCAAATGAAGGAACCACTGATGGGGTTGTTTCGTGTGGTTCTACAGGAGCTTTTTATACTAGTGCCATGCTTTTTATGAAACGTTTAGAAGGAATTGAAAAATCATGCCTGATGGCTATTCTGCCTACTTATAATGAAAAAGGCGTTATGATGATGGATGTTGGTGCCAATGCTGAAAACACCCCAGAACAATTACATGAATTTGGTATTATGGGAAATATTTATGCCAAACATATGCGTGGTATTGAGAATCCTAAAATAGCTTTACTCAATATTGGTAGTGAAAGTAAAAAAGGGGATGAAGTGCATCAAAAAGCTTATCAGCTATTAGCAAACGATCCACAAATCAATTTTACGGGAAATATTGAAGGAAGAGATATTATCAACGGTGATTGTGATGTTGTTGTTACTGATGGTTTTAGTGGTAATATTGCCTTGAAATGCTGTGAAGGAACAGCTATAGTTTTAATGAAATTAATGAAAGAAAGTCTTATGTCATCATGGAAATCAAAGTTTGGAGCATTATTTGTTAAGGATAGCTTATATGGTTTAAAGGATCGTTTTGATTATAAATCTGTTGGTGGTGCTTTACTAATGGGATTTTCTAAACCGGTAGTAAAAGCTCATGGGGCTAGTGATGCTAAAGCTTTTGGTAATGCTATGGAATTGGCATATGAAATGGTTAAAAATGATGTTGTTGATAAGATGAAAGAAGGACTGAAAGCTTGAAAATATTAGATTTTTTACAGAAAGAAGAAATTCCTTTTCGTGATTTAGGATTATATAAAGAAGCTTTCACCCATCCTTCCTATGCTAATGAATCTCATGATTATAAAAAAGATTATGAAAGATTAGAATTTATGGGTGATGCGGTATTACAATTATATGTTTCTAAATTTATTTTTCAGTTATTTCCTGATGTTCCTGAAGGAACTTTAACAACCCTCAGAAGTAAACTTGTACGTGAAGAGTCTTTAGCGCGCTTTTCTAAAGAATTGCATCTTGGTGAATTATTATACTTAGGTATTGGTGAAGAAAAAAGTGGGGGTCGTGAAAGAGAAAGTGTTTTAGCCAATATTTTTGAATCATTTATTGGTGCTTTATATTTAGATTGTGGTGAAGAGGAAGTTCTTAAAATTCTTAAACAGACCATTTATAAACATGTCAATGATTTAGATTATGATGATATTACTGATTATAAAACAACCTTGCAGGAACTTGTGCAGGCAGATCAAAGAAAAACTGTCACATATCAGCTATTAGAAGCTAGTGGGCCATCTAATGCTCCTGAGTTTACAGTGGCTGCAGTAATGGATGATATGCGTTTGGGTGTTGGTAAAGGTACAAGTAAAAAACGTGCTGAACAACAGGCAGCGAAAGATGCCCTCAATAAGTTAGCACACTAAGATCTCGTAGAGAGGCAATGTCGTCAATTTAAGAGAAACTGAAATAACTAACGATTAAAAATAATAAT
>JAJQEL010000018.1 GCA_021201655.1 Erysipelotrichaceae bacterium
GGAATAGCAAATCATTTTAATTATTTAAATTGTCTACTTGACAAAATCACTTCAGTTCCCGATTTTTTATATTGATCCTGTTTTAACAGCAGCAATGATATATATAATTAATTCTACCAATAAGAATATAGCTGTTAAAAAATTTGATAGTTGATATATAGTAGCAAATACTAATGTAAATCCAAACACAAAATAGAGAGCACCTTGAAGCTGAGCACAAGTATCAGGATCTTTGATACTTTCTTTTTTTCTTGAACCGATAAGCATTTTTTTAGTAAAAAATGTAATTAATCCGAAGACGATGAGTGCAATACCAATGATAAACATAACGATTCCTCCTTGGCTTATTATAACATATTTTTATATAGCATAGCCAGCATATTGGCTCATATACAAATTATAATATTTGCCTTTTTTTGCTAGTAATGTTTCATGGTTTCCTGTTTCTACAATTTCGCCTTGATCCATAACCACAATAATATCAGCATCTCTAATAGTTGATAAACGATGGGCAATAATAATACTGGTACGATTTTCCATAATAATATGCATGGCATCTTGAATATCTTTTTCTGTACGAGTATCAACATTAGAAGTCGCTTCGTCTAATATTAATATTTTAGGATCAGCAACAAAGGCTCTGGCAATAGCTAATAATTGTCTTTGCCCTAAACTTAAATGTTCTCCTGAACCTGTTAATATTGTTTCATAACCTTCAGGTAATAAATGTAATAAATTAGCACAACGACTCATTTCTATCGCATGATCCAGATCTTCTTGAGTAGCTTGATCATTCGCATACATTAAATTGTTTCTAATAGTATCAGAGAATAATGTTGTATCCTGTAAAACAATAGCCATATTATGTCTTAATGTATCTCTAGATATATCTTTGAGATTTTGATCATTAATATAAATATCACCACTATCAATGTCATAAAAACGCATAAGTAGATTAACAATAGTTGTTTTACCCGAACCAGTAGCACCAACCAATGCTACTTTCTTGCCGCTAGGTATAAATAATGAAAAATCTTTAATAATAGGTTGACCTTCTATATATGAAAAGTTAACATGCTTGAATTCAATATTCGCTTGATTATTTTTTGAATAAGCATCACCTTGCATATTTTCATTGTTTTCATCTAAAACAATAAATACACGTTCAGCCCCTGCAATGGCCGTTTGCAATTGCCCAAAAATATTAGCTAATTCATTAATTGGTCTACTAAACTGTTTAGCATACACAATAAAAGCTGAAATAACGCCTACAGAAATTAAACCATTAATCGCAAAATAGCCACCAAACACAGCAATAATCACAAAACCAATATTACTAATACAATTCATGACAGGCCCCATAACCCCACTAAATATTTCACAGCGAATACCTGCTTTTGTCAAATCATCAGAAGTTGTAATAAAATCATCAATAATCTCATCCTGACGATTATAAGCAACGACGCTATGATAACCTGTAATCATTTCTTCGACATGACCATTTAAATAACCTAATAATGATTGTCTTTGACGAGAATATTTTCTGACTTTCTTGGATAAATAATTACTAGCAACAACTGTTAAGATAATTGTTAAACAGCTAAGTAACGCTAATTGCCAGCAATAATAAACCATCATAATAATGGTTCCAATAATTGTTAAAACACCAGAAAACAATGAAGCTAAAGACTGGGAAATAACCGTAGATATATTTTCAATATCATTTGTCATACGACTCATGACATCACCATGCGAATGCGTATCTAAATATTGAACAGGTAAATCAACAATTTTTGAAAATAATTCATCACGCATCTTTTTAACTACACTTTGAGATAATCTTGCACCTATAACACCTTGTAATAATTGACAAAGACAATAAATAATATAAGTTATAGCCATCAATATCAATGTTGTAGATAAAACTCCTGCATAACTACCAGCGATAATATCAACTGCCTGACTTTGCAGACTTGGTGCATAAACTCCCGAAAGTGTACCAACAATGACAACAAATAACATGCTTAAAACCATTTTCTTTTCATGGGCAAAATAAGCTAATAAGCGCTTTAAAGTTGCACCAACATTTTCCGCTTGCTCCACCTCAGCAAAACGTTGCGCACGACTATTTAATGTCGGAATATTTCTTTCTGCCAATTTACGATCACTCATTATCTTCACCCGCTTTTCTTTGAGAATAATATATATCCTGATATATCGAACAATTCTTCATGAGTTGTTCATGTGTTCCTTGTCCAACAATGGTGCCTTCATCTAACACAATAATACGCGAAGCATGTCTGACAGTGGCAATTCTTTGGGCAATAATAATTTTTGTATTATTTTTTGGCAATGCATTATATAAGTTTGCTTCTGTCTTTAAATCTAAAGCACTAGTAGAATCATCAAAAATCATAATTTCGGCATTTTTCACAATGGCTCTGGCAATGGCTAAACGTTGACGTTGTCCACCTGATACACCTGTTCCGCCTTGTAAAAGGGTATCATATTGATCACTCATACGTTCAATAAATTCATCCGCCTGGGCAATCTTCGCTGCTTTTATAATATCATCCTCAGTCGCATGTGGGTTGCCCCAGCCAATATTACCTTTAATAGTATCGGTAAATAATTCACTTTTCTGCAAGACAATAGCTATCTTATCTCTTAAATTCTCTTGTTTATAATCTTTGACATTAACCCCATCAACCAAAACTATTCCGCTGCTTACATCATAAAAACGGGTTATTAAATTAACTAAGGTTGACTTACCACAACCTGTACTTCCCATAATTGCAACAGTTTCACCAGGTTCTATCTTTAAATTAATATTCTTTAAAACACGATTTTGACTGCCAGGATAAATAAATGAAACATCCTGGAATTCTATAGAGCCACTATGATCATTTACTTCAATATTACCATCCTGTAATTGTGGTGTTACCTCTAATATTTCATGTAATCTATTCCATGAAACCATCCCTCTGGAAACATTTTGAAAAATCATAACGACCATCAATATCGCATGTAATAATTGGGTAGTATATGTAATAGTTGCCATAATAGCCCCAGGTGTTGTCCCTCCAGCACTAACTTGAACATTTCCAATCAATAATACTGCAATCACAACTATATACATAATGGCATTCATTATTGGTGTCATTAAGGCAAATATAATTAAAACAGATAATTGGGTATGAACTAATTCCTCATTAGCTTTTCTAAAATGTAATTTTTCATATATTTCTTTGACACAAGCTTTTATAATTCTAATACCTGTAATATCTTCTAACATAATATTATTAATTTGATCAATTTGTTCCTGTAATCTTGTAAATAGCGGATTTGCCTTATATAAACATATAAGTAATGTTCCAAGGATAAAAGGAAAAGCCGCTATCATAATCAAACCAAAAGAATGATTCAAACGAAAGACACAATATATACTTCCAAACATCAAAAAACCATTACGAATAATCGAACGACAAAAGACAGAAGCATATAACTGTACTTGAGTAATGTCATTGGTAATACGCGTAATTAATGATCCTGTTTTAAAATCATCCACTTGTTCAAATGAAAAACGCATAATATTTTCAAAGCAATCTTTACGAATATCATTACCCATATTTTGCGTAAAATATTGAGCCATAGCATTATTTAATGATCCACTCGTACCCCCTAAAATAGTACAAACGATCATCAATAATCCTACTGTAATAATAACATGTATATCCCCAACATTATTATTATTGATGCCTAAAACACCATCATCCACAATCATACTCATTAATGTTGGCTGAATCAAATCATTTAATACTTCCCCAACCATTAATAGAGATGCTAAAAGTGCATATTTAAAATATGGTTTTACATATTTCCACACTGTTTTCCCCTTCCATTCAAGGTACCTTGATAATTATAATTCCTACCTATAAAACTGTCAAGACAGGTTCATGAAAATGAAAATTCTTCTCGTTAAACAAAAAACACACTATTTCTAGTGTGTCTTATTCATAATCACATGTATAACCACGCATATCTAATTCTAATTTTTCTACTTGCCAATCATTTAATAAACTACCAAGTTCTTCTTTAATTCTAACAACACCTTTTAAATCATCTGCTGCAATAACAGCCATAATAGTTGGCCCTGCTCCAGATAAATAGCATCCTAAAATCTTTTCATCATGTTCAAGAATAGTCATAATTTCATCGAAACCCTTAATCAAAGGTCCACGATAAGGTTGATGTAAACGATCCTTAAAGCCTAATTTCAACCCGTCATCATAACCATTAATAAGTGAGGCTACCATCAAAGCTAAATGAGAAACATTCGCAATAGCATCTCGACGATCAATTTGTTGTGGTAAAACAGACCTTGCTTTTTCAGTAGATAAAGTAAATGGAGGAATAAGTGTGACAAAACGATAATCATGTTTGACTGGTATATTAAGTGTTGTAACTGTCTCATTCATTACTGATACCGTTAATCCACCAAAAATGGCAGGAGCCACATTATCAGGATGACCTTCAATTTTCGTAGCAAGTTCCAATATTTCCTGTCTATCATCATATTTATCCTTAAAAGCAAAGGCCCCAACAATACCAGCAACAATACATGTTGAAGAACTTCCTAAACCTCTGGTATAAGGAACATCGCCACTACAATCTATGCGTAAACCATGAAACTCTAAACCACAAGCTTGAGCACCTTCTTTAAAGGCTTGATAAGTCATATTGTCTTCATTACAAAACTGCATGGGACAACCTCTAATATCTAAACCTTCATCTAATAATTCAAAGGTGAATGTATTATAGAGTGTCACTGCCAAACCAGCCACATCAAAGCCAGGACCTAAATTGGCACTAGTTGCTGGAACTCTTACTTTGACCTGCATAATTATAACTCCTTAATAGCTTCACCAATAAAATCAATGATAGCTTCTTTATTAATGACTTTTTGATGAAGTATTTTTTTATCTTTTAAACCTTGTAAAGGTGTCGGTACATCAACTTTTGTGATTTCATAAATAGCTTCTACAGCTTCATATTCATCTTTCTCTTCACCTGTGATAGCTTTATAGACAGATCCTGGGAATTTATAAGGAGAGGCTGTTGATAAAAGAATATTCTTTGTATCATCATGACTTTGATCTTGATATTTCTTATAAACACCATAACCAACAGCGGTATGTGTATCTAACAAATAACCAGTGTCTTTAAAACAATCTCCGATTGTTTTAAGCACGTCATTTTCATCTAACCAGCCAGCTACAAAATTATCTTTAACTTTGCTTAATATATCATCATCTACTTTATAAATACCAGTTGTATTGAGTTCATTCATATATTGTTTAACTTTATCAGTATCTTCACATAAGAAATAAACCAATCTTTCTAAATTACTAGATACAAGAATATCCATAGCAGGTGCATTAGTTTTATAGAATTCTCTGTTAGCATCATATATTCCTGTATTGAAGAAATCTGTTAAGATGTTGTTCTTATTAGATGCAACAATGAATTTCTTAATAGGAAGTCCCATATTCTTCGCAATATAGCCTGCTAAGCAATTACCAAAATTACCGCTAGGAATTGTAAAATTAACTTCCTCACCCAATGCTATTTCCTGATTATTCACTAATGTTAAATAAGCATAAAAATAGTAAACAATTTGAGGAATCAATCGACCGATATTAATAGAATTAGCAGATGATAAGAAAACGCCATGCTCATCACCTAATTGTTTTAATTCTTCAGAAGCAAAAGCTTTTTTGACAGCTGTTTGGGCATCATCAAAATTACCTCTAATACCAATAACTTCTACATTATTTCCAGTCGTAGTCACCATTTGTTGTTTTTGTACAGGCGAAACACCTTCATCGGGATAAAATACTTTGATACATGTACCTTCTACATCTTTAAACCCTTCTAATGCAGCTTTCCCAGTATCACCACTAGTAGCAGTTAAAATCATGACTTCTCTATCTTCGCCACTTTGTTTTAAAGAAAAAGTCATAAAATATGGTAACAAGCTTAAAGCCATATCTTTAAAAGCAGAAGTAGGTCCTTGAAATAATTCCGTCACATAAACATCACTAGCTTTTTTGACTGGAACTACACCGTCAGGAAACAAACCCGTTGCATAAGCATTTTGACATAATCCACGAATATCTTCTTTAACCTCATCAGGTGTAAATTCTGAAATTATTTCAGTTGCTAAATCTACATAGTTTAAATTTAATAAAGATTTCAAATCTTTTGTATTTACTTTAAAATCAGGGACTAATAAACCACCATCATCACCAATACCTTGTAAAATAGCTTCATAAAAGTTTAATGGTTTTTGTTGACCTCTTGTACTGATATAAGTTTTATTCATTTTTTATTCCCCCTTCATTAACGCAATCATTGTATAAAATTTCATTTTATATGTCAAGATATTAGAAAAAAACTACTTTGACTATTACATGACAATATATTATAATAGCTTCGTATATATAAAGGGGAATTAAATATGAGTACAATGAAAATACCAGAAAATTATCAGCCTCAATTAAATTTAATTGAAACTGAAGTGGCTATCAAAATGATTAAAGATACATTTGAAAGAAGATTAGCAGAGCAATTACGCTTAACCCGAGTTTCTGCACCATTATTCTTACTAAAGAACACGGGCTTGAATGATAATCTTAATGGATTTGAAAAACCTGTATCGTTTACATCTTATGAATTGAATAATGATGATGAAATAGAAATTATTCATTCATTAGCAAAATGGAAAAGAGATGCTTTATATCGCTATGGATTTGAAAGACATACTGGACTATATACTGATATGAATGCCATTAGAAAAGACGAGGAATTGGATAATATTCATTCTATGTATGTTGATCAATGGGACTGGGAAATGGTGATTGCCCAGGAAGACAGAAACTTAGAATTTTTCAAAGGAATTGTTTCTAAGATTTATAATGCTTTATTGGATGTAGAATTTCTTATGATCAGACACTATCCACAATTAAGTGAATCTATATTACCTGATAAAATTCATTTTCTAACATCCCAAGAATTGGAGGATCTTTATCCTGCTTTAACACCAAAAGAAAGAGAACGCGAAATAGTAAGAGCTTACAAGGCTGTATGTATTTTGCAGATTGGTGATTTGTTGAAGTCAGGTATTGTTCATGATGGACGTGCACCTGATTATGATGATTGGCAATTGAATGGTGATATATTAGTTTATAATTCACAATTAGATGATGCTTTAGAAATATCTAGTATGGGTATAAGAGTAGACGAAAAATCATTAGTAGAGCAGCTGGATAAAGCTCATGTTAATGAAAGATTAGCTTTACCTTATCATCAAAATATTATTAATAAAGTTTTACCTTTAAGTGTTGGTGGTGGTATTGGCCAAAGTCGATTATGTATGTTCTTTTTAAGAAAAGCACATATTGGTGAAGTACAAGCTTCTCTTTGGGACGAAGAGACTATGACTTTATGCAAAGAAAATAATATACATTTATTATGATTCAAGATTTTCTTGAATCTTTTTTATTTATTTACAGTTTTTTCACATATTATTCATATCATTTATTTATTATAATATAAGAAGGTGATAGCATGAAAGATGACAATATTTCTTATTTAAGAGTTCTATTATTTATGATAAGCTTTATTCCTACATTCTTTTATATTTGTACTATTATCATATTTTTTATTCATGATATGCCTTTTTCTACGTATGGTTATTTATGCATTTTAACTATTTGCAGCTTATTAGCTTCTCTCTTTTTGGGCAAGAATAAATATAGATGGATTGGTATTGTTTCGGTAATCATTATGATGTTAGTTTATTATTTATACATTATTCAATATAATTCTCTTTTTAATGAAACATATGTTATTGGTATGGTATTAGTTCTATTTTACTTTATTTACGACTATCTTCTAAGGAAACCCTTGGCAGTTGATTATAATTGATGTAACATCAGTTACATCTTTTTTGTTTAAATGAATAATCACGCTAATCGCTTAGCGATATTTAAGAAATAATCATTATTTCTACTTTTAATATGATATCCCCACAACTCATTTAAATTGCTTATTGGACGTATTAAATCATCATAGTATCCATACATAATATCACTTTGTTTTGTAGTAAAAAAATAATAGAATATCATATTGGTTGTACACTTTTTTGTTATCTTTTAAATATGAAAATTAGTTCTTGAATACTTAACTATTTTATAATATTATTATATTGAAATACAATTGGTTGTATAGTTTATTTCATAAAAATAACAGGATGATGTAAAGAAATATGAGAAAGAATGAGAATGGTTATTACACAAACAGACATAGCTGCTTTTTGCTACAATATTGCCTTGTACTCATAACAAAATACAGGCAGCCAGTGCTTGTTGATGAATTGGAAAAAGACTTAATTGAATATACAAAAAGATTTTTCAAAGAAAGAGATCTTAAAATAATTGAAATTAACTGTGACAAGAATTATATTCATATATTATTTGAAGCTCCACCGCAGATAAGCTTATCAGAATTTGTGAATGCCTATAAGACTGGTTCTTCTAGAACAATGAGGAAGAATCATGCCGAATTTTTGGAGTCGTATTATTGGAATCCATATTTTTGGAGTATGTCCTATTTTGTGGGAACAATAAGTGATAAAACTGAAGCAGTAGTGGCAAAGTATATCCAAAATCAAAAAATTAAAGACTAGGCTGCGTTCTTTTTTTCGATTACATTGAGCAAGTATAGTCACAATTGGATGTGGTACTCTTCGCCTTTTTTTGATAGATTTTAATATATAAGGAAAGGAGAATTTATGGAAACTACATATGGTTATATTCGTGTTAGTTCACACGATCAAAATGAAGATAGACAACTTATAGCGATGCAACAAATGAATATTCCTAAACGTCAAATATATATGGATAAACAATCTGGTAAAGATTTTAATCGTCCACAATATTGTTATATGGTAGAACACCTAGAAAAAGATGACTTATTGTATATTACAAGTATTGATCGTTTAGGACGCAATTATAATGAAATACTTGAACAATGGCGTGTTCTAACTAAAGTAAAAGAAATTGATATTGTCGTGTTAGATATGCCCTTGTTAGATACCCGACGCGGAAAAGATTTAATGGGGACATTTTTAAGTGATATTGTTTTACAGGTTTTATCTTTTGTAGCAGAAAATGAAAGAAAAAACATTCGTCAAAGACAAGCTGAAGGCATTGCCGCTGCCAAAGAAAGAGGTGTTAAATTTGGTAGACCTGAAATAGAACTTAGCGAAGATTTTGAAAAAATTATACAAGCATGGCAACGTAAAGAAATATCAATTTATGAAGTTGTTGAGTATTTACAAATAAGTGAATCCACGTTTTATCGTCGTTTGCGTGAATACCGTACAACTGAAAAATGATGTCTTGATTTTACTATAATATACTGTATAATAACATATGTTACATATCAATCGTTATGAAAGGAGAATAAGATGCCACCAAAATCAAAAGTCAGTAAAGAAGATGTTTTAAATGCTGCATTTCAAATAACAAAAAATGAAGGGTTTAAATATGTCAATGCTAGAAGCGTTGCCAAAGCATTAAATTGTTCAACTATGCCTATATTTCGTGTTTACGACAATATGGAGGCGTTAAATAATGAATTGATTGATAAGATTTATGATTATTATCGTGACTTTACGAACTCATATATCAAGGGTAAAGATGAATTATTAGAAGTAAGCTATGCTTATGTAGAATTTGCTAGAATAGAAAAAAATCTATTTTATACGATTTACGTTTCTGATATAAGTGAAAGCAGGACTCTCAATGAAACGATTCATAGTGATTATAATCAAAGTATTATTCACAAAATGATGAAACAATATGATATATCTTATGATAAAGCAGTTGCTATATTTAGAGATGTTAGATTTTATACACATGGTATTGCATCACAAGTGTTGGTTGATAGAACTATTTTAGATGAAGATGAAGTATTACAATTAATTAAGCAGGTTATTGATAAGTTTAGGAGTTAGTATGAAAATAGTATTTAGCGACTTAGATAAAACATTATTGAATGACGAGCATTTCATTAGCGATAAAAATTTACTGGCTATTCATGATTTGCTGAATCATCATGTAAAAGTTTGTTTTGCAACTGGTAGAAGTTATAATAATATTAAAAAATTATTATTAGATAAATATGACTTACATATACCGGTTATTTCTTTAAATGGTGCCCAAATATATTTAGAAGATGGATCATTGTTAAGAAAAGAACCCTTAAACAAGGATGATGCCAAAAATATCATTCAAATATGTGAAAGGCAAAAACTTATATATGTTTTATCAACACAAAATAAAACATATACCAGAAGATTGAATAATCTTATGGATAATCTTTATCATCTTGGAAAAATGAAAAGTGATGATATCAATATGATATTAAAGGGAATGCAAATATATTATGATATATTTTATCATTATCCTACATTTGATGAGCAAAATATCGATGAAATATTACAAAATGATCTCTATAAAATAGAAATAGTTACGCATAAAAAACAAGTTCTAGATATAATTAAGGAACAATATTCTGATAAGTTTTATATGGCATCTTCTGCTGATGCTAATTTGGAAATCAATAACATTAATGTGAATAAAGGAAATGCGATAAAATATTTAAAGAATTATTATCATATCACTGATAATGATATGTATGCAATTGGTGATAATGATAATGATTTAGAAATGTTACAATGTGTTGGTCATCCAATAGTTGTTTCTAATGCCACTCATAAAGTTAAACAAAAAGCTGAAATCATGGTATCATCATATGATAATGATGGTTTTAGTGAATTGGCAAAAATGATTATTAATCATGACATATAAAAAAGACGTTGAGAAATCAACGTCTTTATCATACTATTCACCTATAATTTCCATCATTGATTTTTGGAATACTTCAGTCTTTGCAGCTGCTTCGTCAACAGTTTCGCCTTTAATTGAGAAGTAGAACTTACATTTTGGTTCAGTACCAGAAGGTCTAGCTGCAATCCAAGAACCATCTTCTAAGTAGTATTTTAATACATTAGATTTTGGTAAATCAATAACTGATTCATTTCCTGCTTCACTTCTAATAGAAGTTTGATAATCTTCTACAGCCACAACTTTAACATTGCCAATTTCTGTAGGAGCATTATCTCTTAAGTTACTCATAATTTCTTTAATTCTAGCAGCACCAGCAGCACCAGCTTTAGATAAAGCGATTTGAGTTTCTTTGAATGCACCGTGTTTAGCATATAATTCATTCAATACATCAATGAGATCTTTACCTTGTTTCTTATAGTAGTTACCACATTCTGCAGCTAATAAAACAGCTTGTACAGCATCTTTATCTCTTACGAAATCTTTTACGACACAGCCATAAGATTCTTCATAACCAAAGATAAATTGTTTTTCACCAGTTTTTTCATATTTTCTAATCTTATCACCAATGAATTTGAAACCAGTTAATGTCTTTTCTACATCAACGCCATAGCTTCTAGCTACTAATTCGCCTAAATCAGAAGTTACGATAGTATTATACATAACTGCATTAGAAGGTAAAGTACCCTTTTCTTTCATTTGGCTTAAAATATATTCCAAATAAACCGCAGCTGATTGGTTACCACTCATTAATACATACTTATTATCATGTTTAGCAACGACACCTAATCTATCACCATCAGGGTCACAGATAACGATGACATCAGCATCAACTTCTTTAGCTTTGATAATTGATAATTCATAAGCTGCTTCTACTTCAGGGTTAGGAGAAGCTGTATTTGTATAATCTGGATCTGGTGCACATTGTGCAAGAACAGGTACAACGTCATAACCTAATCTCTTTAAGCATTCTCTTACAGGGATGTTATTAGCCCCATGTTGTGGAGAGAAGACAATCTTGAAACCTTCTTTATCTAAGTCAGGATTTAATTGAATACCCATAACTTCTTTATAATAAGCTTCATCAACTTCTTCACCTACCCAAGTCATATATGGATAAGCTTCTTCACTACTTACTAATTCAATACCTAATTCATCTTCAACTTCATTAACATATTGTACAACTTGATCAGCCCATTCAGGAATTAATTGACAACCAGTATCATCATAAACCTTATAACCATTATATTCTGCAGGGTTATGTGATGCAGTAATCATAATACCACCAGCACATTTTAAGTATCTAACAGCGAATGACAATTCAGGTGTAGGTCTTAAAGATTCAAAAATATAAGACTTAATACCATAAGTTGCTAAAACTTTAGCGCTTTCAATTGCGAAAATATAAGAATTATGACGGTTATCATAACTGATAGCTACGCCTCTTTCCTTTCCATTTTCTAAACCTAAAATATACTTAGCATAACCAACATTAGCTTTTCTAATTGTATAAATATTCATACGATTAGTACCAGCACCAAGTATACCTCTCATACCAGCAGTACCAAATTCAACATTTGTATAGAAGGCGTCTTCTTTTTCCTTTTCTCCCATACTTAAAAGTTCTGCTTTTGTTGCAGCATCTACTGCAGGATGATTTAACCATCTTTGATAATTTTCATTATAATCCATTTTTTTGCTCACCTCTATCACTATTATACCAAATCCAATTATTGAAAGCCACAACATTTAAACGATATTTTGAAAAAAATGTAACCGTAACCATAAATGAACATTTATTTCCTAATAACATCCACATATTCCCCATTAACAACCGCTATTAAATCATTTGGATCTAAAATAACCTGTAAGCCACGCTTTCCTCCGCTCACTGCTACTTTATCTAAAAGTATCATATCTTCCTGAAAATAGGTCGGAAATAACTTCTTCATACCGATAGGAGAACAGCCTCCTCTGATATATCCAGTAACACTTAATAAATCCTTCATATGTATCATTTCTACACTCTTATGACCACTTTGTTTTGCTAACTTCTTTAAATCAATTTCTTCTAATACAGGAATACAACAAACCAAATAATCATTATGTGATTTTAATACCAATGTTTTATAAATTTGTTCAGCATCTAAATCAACCTGTTCAATAATATGTTCACCTGATAAATGATTTTCATCATATTCATATTCTCTTATTTCATAATTTATATGCTTACTATCTAATATTCTTAATGCATTTGTCTTCTTAACTTTCATCATATCACCATCCCCATTATAATCCAACTTTCATTGTTTCACAAATTGAATTATGTTATACTTTAAAAAAGGTGAGATACAATGAACAATAAAGAAAGATTTATACAATTATATAAAGATAACATTCATCGTCCTGGTAGTGAAAAACTATTAGATTTCTTGTTAAGTAATAAATCTGATTTTTTTGAAGCACCAGCTTCATCTAGGTATCATAATGCCTATCAAGGAGGACTTTTAGATCATAGTCTCAATGTCTACGATTGTTTAAAAGATTATTTATCAAGAACACGTGTTAAAGATGTTTATGGTTTAAGCTATAGTGAAGAAACGATTGCGATTATTGCATTATTACATGATATCTGTAAAACTAATGTTTATAAAACAAGTATGCGTAATGTTAAAGAAAATGGTCAATGGATTCAAGTCCCTTATTTTGAATTTGATGATACTTTACCTTATGGTCATGGCGAAAAGAGTGTTTATATGATTAGTGGTTATATGCGCTTAACCAGAGAGGAAGCTTTTGCAATTCGTTATCATATGGGATTTTCTGGTAATGAAGATAGTCGCAATGTCGGAGCTGCTTTTGAAATGTTTCCACTATGTCTGGCCTTATCTACAGCTGATATGGAAGCAACTTATTATGTAGAGGGAAAGAAGTAACTGAAAGAGAAAAGTTCAAAACTTTTCTCTTTTAATATACTTAATTGTTCGCTGATTCCACATATGCTTTGATGACATAAGCTTTTATGCTTTCTTCTGAACTATTGGAAAGCATCATTACAATAATATTATTGTAATCGTCTAAAGTTAAATTCTCCAAGAAGCTTGTATCACCATCATATTTTAATATAAAATTCTCGACTACAACATCATGCATTTTTTGTCTTTGCTTTTCTCGTTCTTCATCCTTCCCTTCTATCTTACCTTCTATTTTACCTTCTATTTTACCTTCTATTTTACCTTCGGCTTTCCCATCATAATACTTAGTTTGTAAATCCATAGCATGGTTATAACTAATATAACGATTTCTAGGATCACTGATAAATTCCAGTTTCTTGGATAAAATATCTTTCACTATCTGACTTTTTCTACTCATTTCATAAATCATATTTTGTACCATAATAATTACACCAACAATCATTTCTGTAATGACTCAATATATTCTTTAATTTCATCAATAGTTGCATGATCAATAATCATTTCATATACTTCTTTATAAGCATCTATTGATAAATCTTCTAAAAAAGTAGAATCTGCAGTATAATTTTTTTCGAAACGTCTTACAACACGATTATAATAATCTCGTCTTTGTTCTTCTCGTTCTTCATCCTTCCCTTCTATCTTACCTTCTATTTTACCTTCTATTTTA
>JAJQEL010000078.1 GCA_021201655.1 Erysipelotrichaceae bacterium
CAAACATCCTGATGAGTATTTTGAAAAGGAAAACCGTGAAAAGCAGCAAAAGAAAAGCAAAACGATTGCAAAGAAAAATGAAAAAATTAGGACAACAAATGGTAGTTTAAAAAAGTAATCCAGAAATAGGATAGTGCTTTGTGAATAGCATTGAGCCGATAGTCCGAAGTAGAACTAGAAGCCACGCCCATGGGCGGAATGACTAGCGACGACTTTGGACGTGGTAATTCACTTGTGATAAAGCTTCATCAGCTAGTTTATCAACATTTTCACTTTCTTTATCATATTTAAATTCTATAACATAAGAGGCAAATCTTGTTGTTCTTGATTTTAATATGATATCTGGTCTACCATCACCAGATTCTCTATTTGACATAGGTTCATGAGTTGATTGCATATATATACATAATGATAAAAATAACATATGATAACTGTTTTCACTCTTATAATCATAATATGATGGTATTAATAATATATCCTGTAATGAGGTCAAAACAAGTGTTTGATTTTCAGTTAAAAAACCTTTAGTTATATTTTCTTACAATTTTGGTGCCACATTTAAATAACTGGCAACCAAATATTTAAACTCCTTAACAACTTCCTGATTAGGTATTTTAAGACGTAATTCATCAAATTCAAGTTTTTTTACTATTGTTAGATAACCAGCATTCACAAATAGTCCCCATAAAGTAGATGTTTCTGATTCTTCATAAAAACTTGTTTCTAAATCAATTGGTGTATCAAGATATCCTTGTTCAAGCAATGTTTCAAAACCTTGATTGAACGAAATGTCGGCATTTCGCATAGCATTTTTGATCATCATATTAGAGCTTGTGTTAACCCAATAATATCCTAGTTCTTTACTTTTGACATATTTAAGAATTGACCATGGATTATAAACATCAATATTTCCAATATGATAACCATCATACATATCTTTCACTTCATCATTAAATTCGAGTTCATAATCTTCTAACATTTGTTTTGTTTCATCTTCTGTGAAGCCAAAATATTGAGAAAAATGATTACTAGATAAATCATATATTTCAACATTATTTAAATCACTAAAAATATTTTCATTGGCTACTCTTTGAATGCCTGTAAGCAAGGCGTATTCAAGGCTGCTTGAAAGTTTTAACGCATTAAGCAATATAGAAGACAAACTACTTCTAATCTCTTCATAGTATCCATGGATGTAAGCATCAATGAAAGGCGTATCATATTCATCGATAAAGAGCATTATTTTTTTGCCATAATAGGCTTCCATTCTTTCCATTAGAAAAGATAATGATAATTTAATATCTGACAAATTATCGAAATCCTGTAAACTATGATAATATCTTTGATAACGAGGTAAGTCAAACGAATCAAGATTTTCAAATACTATGGAATGACGCTTATATTCTTTATATATTTCAGTTTTTATAGCCTCTATAACATCTATTTTTTGATCACCTTTAGCACTTGCAAAAGATATAAATATAGTAGGATATTGATTGATATAAGAAGCATATTCCGTTTCCATTATAAATGTATCTGTAAATATATCTTTTGAATCTTTGGTGATATCAAAAAATTCAGCCATCATCGACATATTCAAAGTTTTACCAAATCTTCGTGGTCTAGTAATAAGCGTAACCCATGTACCACTGTCATCCAAAAATTCTTTAATCATTAATGTTTTATCAACATGATAAAGGTTTCTTTCTTTTAACATTCTATAATTATCTAACCCAATCGGCAAGTTTTTTCTCATAGATATCAACTCCTTATCCTTATTATAAACTATTTTTGCTATTTATTCTATATATAAAAATGATACTCAATAGAGTATCAATCAAATTGGAATACATCCTGATATTCATCTTTAAAAATATCAAAAACTGCTTCTAATACATCATCATCTTCAACCTCATAATAAGAAGCGCCTTCATCATTTTCATCTTCTACAACTTCAAAAATATAAATCTCTGCTTCATCATCTTCAGTTTCTTCCATCATAATAGCATATTCTTTATCTTCATATTCACATACATCTAATAATTGTAGATTTAACTCTTCACCATCATCATTTGTTAGAACTATTGTTTGATTATCCATATTATCATCTCCGTGCATACTATAACATATTTTATGAGTAATGTCTTTATCATTTTAAAATTTTCGTTTATAATACTATGGGGTGATAAAATGTATTTATTAGCAGCTGATTTTGATAATACTTTATGGTTTAGGGATCATATGTTAGCAGAGGATGAACGTATGATAAAAGAGTTTCAAAATCAAGGACATTTATTTGGATTATGTACAGGAAGAGCTATTGATGGTATTGTAGAACCAACAAGGGGTTATGATATGGCAGCTCATTTGACGTTTGATTTTTATATTTTATCAAGTGGAGCTTATATTATGGATAAGAATAAACATATTATTTTTGAAAAGTTTGTACCAATGGATATTGTTGAGGCTGTATATGAATATAGTGATCATGGTAATATGTCTATTATTAGTGATAAAGAGGTTTATAAGCTTTATAAGGATCGTCAGGATGGTTTTAAGGGTAAGAATATTCATTCGTTAGCTGAGATCAAGGGAGAAAATATTCGTAGTTTTTCTTTGCATTATAATGAGGATGAAGTAGAAATGGTAACAAAGTTAAAGGATCATATTAATGAATTATATGGAAAATATATTACGGCTTTTCAAAATGGGCCGCATATTGATATAGCAGCAGTGGGTTGTTCTAAGGGTGAAGGTATTCGTTTTATTCAGGATTATTTTAAAATAGATACTAAATATATATGTGGCATTGGTGATAATTTTAACGATTTACCTTTATTAACAGCTGTTAAAAACAGCTATACCTTTGATTATGCACCTCAACTTGTGCAAGAAAGCGCAAAATATGTTGTGCCACATTTATCCGACTGTATCAATCATATTTTAATTCAAGACAATTATTGACAAATACATAGAGAAATGCTAATATCTATTCAACAACAAAGGAGGACATGAATTGATGATATCCATTAACCCATAGTACAATATGTTTTAGAAGTTAGTGGTGAGTGTCTTTGTTGAAATGGATACAATAAGCCTCAAGGAGGCTTTTTTCATTAGAGGGGGCAAGTGAATGAAAATTGGAATAGTTGGATTAGGGACTGTCGGTTTTGGTGTCGTAGAAATCCTTACTGAGCAAAAAGAAAGATTAGAAAAAACCATAAATCAGGAAGTAACTATTAAGTATGGTTGTGCCTTAGAAGAGGTTGACTTACCTGCAGGAATTATTTATACAAAAGATTTTCATGATGTAATTAATGATGAAGAAATAGATGTTGTAGTGGAATTAATTGGTGGAACAACGATTGCGAAAACGATTATTTTAGAGGCTTTAAATAATGGTAAAAATGTTGTTACAGCGAATAAGGCATTATTAGCTCATCATGGTCAGGAAATATTTGAAACAGCAGCAAAGAATAATGTCAAAATATATTATGAAGCATCTGTTGGTGGTGGTATTCCTGTTGTTGTACCTGCAAAAGAAGATCTAGTGGCGAATGAGATTAGTAAGATTGAAGGTATTTTAAATGGTACAACGAATTTTATTTTAACGTTAATGGAAACTGATAATTTAGATTTTGCGGAAGCTTTGACGATTGCTGATGGTTTAGGTTTTGTGGAAGCGGATGCTTCTTTAGATTTGGATGGTATTGATGCTGCTCATAAGATTTATATTTTAGCGATGAATGTTTTTGAAATCTTCTTTGATTTTAACAAGATCCATGCCTCTGGTATTAGAAGTGTGACTAAGAAAGATATGGATTATGCAAAGAAGTTAGGATATAAGATAAAGTTAATTGCTCAGGCAAAAAGATTAGAAAATGGCTATGGTATTGATGTTTCCCCCACATTAATTGGTATAAAAGACCTTGTTGCCAATGTTAATCAAGCATATAATGTGGTAGAGATAACTTGTAATTATTTAGAAAATGTTATTTTCTATGGTAAAGGGGCAGGCCGTTATGTAACTGCCAGTGCTGTTGTCAGTGATATTATCAAAACAACAAAACCCGAAATATGGAAACATGAATATACTTATGTAAATAACATTTTCCCTATTACAAAATCAAAATACTATGTAAGATGTGATCATCCATTAGATTTGGATTATGAAACCTATTTCTCATTTGATAAAGATCATATCTACATAACAAATACAATGGAACTAAAAGATTTACAAAATCTATTAGAAGGAGAAACATATAACTTATTCAAAGTGAGGGATTGAGCGTGAAAGTTATTGTTCAAAAGTTTGGTGGTACATCAACTCGTAACATAGAAACTCGTGAACATATGTATAAGAATATCATCCGTGAATTAAATAATGGTAATAAAGTGGTGGCTGTTGTTAGTGCTATGGGGCGTTATGATGATCCTTATGCAACTGATACTTTATTATCAGTTGTTAAAAAGGATCATCTAACGGATGAAGAAATTGATCGTTTATCTAGTATTGGGGAAACTTTATCAACCTTAGTTATTAAAAGCGAATTAGCAGCTAAAAGTTATAAAGTGGCGACTGTAACCAATAGGGAACTTGGTATTATTACCAATATGCATCATACTAGTGCAACGATTACAACTGTTGAGGGTAAGTATATTATCGAAAAATTAGAGAATTCAGATATTGTGGTTTGTCCTGGTTTTCAGGGCTATGCGCAAAATGGCACCATTACGACTTTAGGTCGTGGTGGTAGTGATTTATCAGCAGTTGCGATTGGTGTAGCGATAGATGCTAATGAAGTAGAAATATATAGTGATGTCAAAGGTATCTATACGGCTGATCCAAGAATTGTGAGTGATGCCAAAAAGTTAGATTATATTAGTTATGCAGAGATGCTGGAGCTTTCTAAAAATGGGGCTAAGGTATTGAATCATAGGTGTGTTTTATTAGCTGCAAAGAATAACATTGTGATTCACGCACGAAGCTCGTTTGATGAAAGTCAAGGAACATATGTGTTAGGAGATGAGAGAATCATGAAAGACCATTTAAATGAATTGATTATTTCAGGAATTACAGGTTCGCAAAATGAAGCCCGTATTACTTTAGCAGGTGTGGATGCGAAAGGTAATGGTGCTGGACAATTGTTTGAAAGAATTGCTGATGAGAATGTGAATGTGAATGTTTTCAATCAAGTATTGGTTGGTGGTGGTAGAATGGATATTTCTTTGATTATTAATGATAAGTATGTTCCTGCTGTAGTGGATGTTATTAATGATTTAAAACCTATCTTAAAGCCCCAGAAAACGATTGTCAGAGGGAATATTGGTAAAGTGGCTGTTGTTGGTGTTGGCATTAAAAACAACAAGGGGATGTATCAGAAGGTCTATAATACCTTAATGAGTAATGGTATTAATGTCGAGATGACATCTTGTAGCGAAATTAATATATCTTGTTATATTGATAGAGATGATGTTCAAGAAGCTCAGGTTTTATTACATGAAGCATTTTTAGGAGGATAAAGAGATGAAGACATATAAAGTTGCAATTGTTGGGGCTACAGGAGCTGTAGGCAGGGAAATGTTAAGATGTATTTTTCAGTTTCATTTTCCTTATGAGAGTATTAAGTTGTTAGCATCTAGTAGAAGTAAAGGTAAAGAAATTGAATATGAAGGTCATAAGTTTATTGTTGAAGAATTAACGGAAGATTCTTTTGAAGGTATTGAAGTCGCATTCTGGAGTGCTGGTGGTAGTATTTCAGCAAAATATATGGAATATGCAGTTAAGGCAGGATGTGTGAATATTGATAATACATCCCATTTTAGAATGGATCCTGATGTACCTTTAGTTGTTCCTGAAGTTAATGCTTATGCTTTAAAGAATCATAAAGGTATAATTGCTAATCCTAATTGTACAACGATTCAAATGGTTAGTGCTTTAAATAGATTAGATGAATACTTTGATATTGAACGTATCATTGTTTCCACATATCAAGCTGTATCAGGTGCTGGAGTTGCTGGTATGGAAGAATTGTATCGTCAATCACAAGAAGTATTGGATGGTAAAGAACCAGTTGCCAAAACTTTACCTTGTGCTTCTGATAAGAAACATTATCCAATTGCTTTTAACTGTATTCCTCAAGTTGACGTATTTAACTTAGATAATCGTTATACTAAAGAAGAAATGAAAATGGTCAACGAAACCAAAAAAATCTTCAATAAAGATATCAAAGTCAATGCTACTTGTGTTAGAGTACCAGTATTAAGAGGACATAGTGAATCAGTCTACATTGAAACAAAAAAACCAATTGACTTAGATAAAGCTTTTGAATTATTATCACATTCTCATGGCGTTGAATTATATGATGATATCGAAAATCAGGTATATCCAATGGTGAACCTATTTATTGGTGATGAATTAGTACACGTTGGCCGTGTCAGAAAAGATTTAGACAATGATCATGCTTTAAGCATGTGGGTTGTAGCTGATCAGTTAATGAAAGGGGCAGCTTATAACTCAGTTGATATTGGCTTAAAAATGATTGAAATGGGCTTGTTATAAAAAGACTTGAACAATCACAATTCCAGTGATATAATGGGTTCAAGAATCCAGTGATCATATCGTCACTCAAGCAAAAAAGGTAAGGAATGCGGTCCTTACCTTTTTCTGGCTTTTAGAGTGGCTTATCACTTTTAGGTTGATCTTCTAAAATGAATCTGTCCAACCATTTGCAAATATAGTACGCAACTATACCTGCTACAACAGATATCAAGAAAAAAATCCCAAGTTTGTCCCAAAATTATCGGATTAATACAAACATGTTTAGCATATTTCTAAAAATCATTGAATCAACTGTTATAGCAAACACAAAGGTGAGGTCAAAACCTCACCTTTCCTTATGCTTCAACAAGCTTTTTTAATTTTACAAATATGTTGCTTATAACCTTTTTTTCTGCTATCACTTTCATAGCTTATACCAACTAATAATAAGTTATCTTTATAATGTTCAAAAGCTTTCGGATAATTTCTTTCATTGATTTGATCAATGGCTTTATCTACAGATTTATTCCATTTTAGTTCGATAATCATCGCTGGATTAGTTGGATCTTTAGGGATTAAACCAATATCACAATAACCTTTTCCACTTGGTAATTCTCTCACTATTGTATAATAATCATTAGCAGTATAATAAGCCATTAAGATAGTTGTACTTAAGGCCTCTTCATTATTATATTTCAATGGTGAAGTAACATATGATTCATGAACTTCTTCCATAACTTGAGCCACTGTTTCTTCATCCAAATTCCAGGTAGCCTGTAATAATTTATCTGCTCTTTCAATAAGTTTCATAGTTTCAGGCCATTTGACTTCCTTAACCACTGAAATAAAGGAATCTGTGACTTCTTTATTTGGTATATAAGCGCTTTTAGACTTACTATCATATGCTAAATAACCTAAATGAATAAGCAATGTTAAAACATCATCTTTTGATTGCACAGTTGCCATATCATTAGAAAACGTAGAAGTATCAACATTTATTTTTTCACCTATCAATAATCTATGAATAGCATCTTTTAAACCATCAAAGTTAGAACTTATATAACTCTTTAAATTCTCAAATGAGGCAGTACCACTCCAATAATTACCATATTTCTTATCAGAAATAGATGTAATAATTGATCGCGGACTAAAAATAGATATGTCATTACTTAAATGATAGCCATCATACCAGGCACTCATTTCATTAAAATCCATATTATTTCTTAGACAAAGCTGTTTTACTTCATCCTCTGTAAAACCCATAAACTCCTCTAATGGTGTAGAATCAAGCATAGATATCTCTTTAAACATATTAATGGCACTTTCATTACCATATTTTTTTATCGGAAGTATACCTGTCATATAAGCCATTTTAACATAAGACTTCCCTTTAAATAGTGCATTCATAAATTTGAGAAAAAATTCTTTTTCGTCTTTAGTAGCATCCTTATCCCTTAATACGCAATCCCATTCATCAAATATAAAGATAAATTGTTCATGACATTGATCATAAATATCATCTAAAACAGTTGATAAATCTGTATTATCTAAATAATCCACATCTCCATATTCTTTTAATATATCACGCAAAACTGCTTTAGTTAAAAAATCTATCATATCAAAAGCATTACCTTTTTTATCATAAAAATATTGCATATCTAAATAAATGACATTATCCTGATTAAGATGCATTTTATAATCAGCTTTATGAGCTATTTTTAATTCATTAAACAATAATGATGAATCACAACCTTTAGAATAATAGGCTATTAACATATAGGCATCCGTACTTTTGCCAAAACGTCTAGGTTTCGCAACACAAATAAAATGATTATCATTCAAAGCAATATCTTCTATTAAAGGAATAAGTAATGATTTATCAACATATAATCGTCTATTTCGTTCTTTATTATATAATGCATTATCAGGATTTAAATAATTTCCCATAGTACCATCTCCTCTAAACTCATTATAGCATATATTTTATGTTTCTTATATATCATTTTGAGTGAGAAATTTTATCTATTTTTTAAAAAGTGACACAAAAGTTACACATGAATTTGTTATAGTAGATAAGGATGATAAAGGACCTCATATTTATCATCTATAATTCAATCCTTTTCCTCTATATCAAAAGGAAAAAATATAGGTGCAAGCCCTCATCTTGCACCTATTTTGTTTATAATGGTATTGGTTACTTCTTCTAATGAAGAATCATTGATAATATGATAATCACAGGCGTCAAGGTATAATTGACGTCTTTCTTCGTCTAGACGATAGAGTTTATAAGCTCCTTCTTTGATAAGCGGTCTAGTAGATGTTTTAACATCTTCAATAATTAAAGAAATGGGTCTATCTTAATATGAGTTAATTATTATATTTTCAAAAGAAGAAAAAAGCTTAACAAAGCCAAAAAATGTGATATAAATATATTGAGAACAAAAAACAAATCAATCATATAGACTCAATTGGTTCGTTTCTCGTGGTGCGCAAATCACGGAGTGTGCTGGACACTTTCCCCAGAGGCTTTGTCAAGCTCGCACCAATCAGGGGACTCAGCAAGTATGATTGGATTTCCATGGCACAAAAATAAGCCCATAGCTCCAGCATATGTCATCTAAATGCTATTCATTTTGAATAGCATTTTTTTATAACTAGGAAGGAGAATACTCTTATTATAAAATTGACACATCACTAAAAAGATTTCGATAAAATAGGTGCAAGAGTTCATCTTGCACCTATTTTGTTTATAATGGTATTGGTTACTTCTTCTAATGAAGAATCATTGATAATATGATAATCACAGGCGTCAAGGTATAATTGACGTCTTTCTTCGTCTAGACGATAGAGTTTATAAGCTCCTTCCTTAATAAGTGGTCTAGTAGATGTTTCAACATCTTCAACAATTAAAGGAATGGGTCTATCTAGATAAAAGATAATGCCATTTTGTTTTAGTAAGGCGACATTTTCTTTTCTTTTAATAACACCACCACCTGTAGATATAACATGACCTGTTAATTTTGCCATATCTTTACAACATGCTGTTTCTTTATCTCTAAAATAGTTTTCATTAATGTTAAACATTTCATCAATAGTCATTTGAAACTTCGCCACAATATAATCATCCATATCAATTAAAGGACGATTAAGCTTTTGGGCAATAAGCTTAGAGATGGTTGTTTTACCACTACCCATGATTCCCACTAAAATAATATTCTTATCTGACATAATGACCTAATATCCTTAATGTATTCGTATGAGCTTTCATACGTTCTAATAATTTAATAATACGATAATCATTAAGACTACCTTCAAAGTCGACATAGAAATAGTATTCCCAAGGGGTATGTCTAACAGGTCTTGATTCGATTCTTACCATATTGATTTGATGATCATTGATTGTCTTGATTACTTGATATAATGCCCCAACTTGATGCTTTGTCGTAAAGACAACACTGACACAATTGGCTCCTTCAACTTGTTCTAAATGTTTAGAGAAAACAATAAAACGAGTAGAATTGGTTTTAATATCTTCAACATTTTCACTAATAACATCTAAGTTATAAAGCTTGGCAGCATGCACAGAAGCAATAGCTCCTAAATGTTTATCATTCATTTCAGCTACGTATTTAGCTGCTTCTGCTGTATCGGTATATTCATGAGGTGTAATGTTATGAGCTTGTAAAAATTTAGAGGTTTGTAGTAATCCTTGAGGATGTGAATAAACATCTGTAATATCTTCAAGCGTTGCCCCTTTAAGGCCTAATAAATGCTGAGAAACACGAATATGCTGTTCGCCAACAATATAGAAACCATAGTCTCTAATACAATCATAGTTATCATTAATTGCACCTGTAGATGAGTTTTCTAAAGGAACAATACCATAATCAATTTCATCATTATTTAAAGCATCATAAACATCTTCAAATCTTGTATAATGTTTTCTTTTGGCTTCTTCGCCAAAATAGATTCTTAAGGCCAATTCCGAAAAAGCTCCTGGAACACCTTGAAAACCAACACGTAAGTTATTCTTTTTAGGTTCTTTTAGTTCGATAGTGTTTTCCACAGGAATAAATGTAGCCTGATAGGATTTAGAAATATTCATTAAATCCTGAATATAATTTTTGGCATATTCTTTGAGATTATCATCCTGTACATCAGCAATGGTCTCATTGATAACTTCATTTTCTCTATCTACCTGGAATATTTCCATATGATGAGCTACTTTATAATCAACAACCTGCTTTGATAAGCCCATGCGTTTTTCAAATAATTGGAGCATTTGCTGGTCAATATCATCTATTTCTGCTCTACATGTTTCTAAGTCTTTCATATTTAACCTATCATGTCCAAGATACCTAAAGCAGCCATTGATTCCACAACGACAATTGCTCTAGGAACGATACATGGATCATGCCTTCCTGTAATTTGTAAAGTTGTATTTTCTTGTGTTTTCACATTAATGGTTTGTTGTGTTTGGGAAATGGATGGTGTTGGTTTAATTCCGACACTAAAGATAATCGGCATACCATTGCTGATACCTCCCGTAATACCACCATTATTGTTGGTTTTTGTTTTAACTATATCATTTTCATAGTAATAACTATCATTGGCTTCATGGCCATAAAGTTTGGTAATATCTTCACCTAAGCCAAAGCTAACGCTTTTAACTGCTGGAATAGAAAATAATAATGGTGATAAATGAGCTTCAATAGAATCAAAGAATGGATTACCAATACCAGCTGGTACATTTAAAATAGCACATTCAATTTTGCCACCCACCGAATCCTGATTCACGCGAGCTTCCTCAATAACTGCTTGCATCTCATCAAAAACATGATCATCAATGGTTGGATAAGGTTTTTGCAATAATTGATTTAAATCCTCTTCATTGATATCCACAGCAAAACGCTGATCTTGAATATCCTTAATACTTTGGATATGGGCTCCAATCACAATCCCTTTTTGTTTCAATATTTGTCTAGCAACACTACCAGCAAAAACAATAGGAGCTGTTAATCTGCCAGAAAAATGACCGCCACCTCTTACATCATTAAATCCCTGATATTTAATATAAGCAGGATAATCAGAATGTCCAGGACGCATACATTCTTTCAATAAAGAATAATCTTTAGAGTGTTGATCACTATTATAAATCAATGCACATAAAGGAGCCCCTGTCGTAACCCCATCTAATATTCCACTCATGATTTCAACTTCATCTTTTTCCTTACGTGGGGTAGACATTTTATTAAGGCCTGGTGCACGACGTTTCATATTCTTATTTATTTCATCCATGTCTAGCTTGATACCAGCAGGCAAGTTACCAATTACAATACCGATGGCTTTGCCATGACTTTCACCAAACAAGGATAATTCTATATTAGTTCCCCAATTAGCACTCATCAAATGTCCCTCCTAACATTTTAAAATCTTCCCAAAAACTTGGATATGATTTCGATACACAATCTTTATTATCCATCACAACACTACGTTGACAACGCGTTGAAGCAATCGCTTCCATCATCGCCATACGATGATCATTATATGAATAAACCGCGCCACCTTTTAAGTGACAACAACCAATGATTTCCATGGAGTCTTCATATTCTTTGGCGTTACCACCCAAGGCATGGATAACCTCCACCGTGGCTTTTAAGCGATCACATTCTTTAATACGTAATCGGCCAATATTTTGAATCAATGATGTCCCATGTGCCAAAGCACAAGCGATAGCCATTATAGGTATAATATCTGGACATTGGGAACCATCAATAACGGTTGCATATAATCTTTCACTCTTCATCTGATAACCATCTTGACATTCTATCAGCTGAGCACCCATATGATTTAACATATCAATAACGACTTTATCACCTTGATATGAATCCAAATTCAAATCCTTTAATACTACATCATTACCTAAAGCACCTGCTACTAAATAGAAAGCTGCTTGAGAAAAATCAGCTTCTACACGATAATCATGACTCATATATTCCTGGTTCCCAGGAATTATGAATTCCTGATAATCATGGTTAATAATCTTTATATGGAATTGTTTTAACATTTGTAAAGTTAAATCAATATAACCTTTTGATTGTAAAGAGGAAGTCATGATAATTTTAGAATCTTTATCTAATAAAGGTAAGGCAAACAATAAACCACTAATAAACTGTGAAGAAACATCACCTGGTATCATAAATGTATCAGGTAATAATTGTCCTTCAATATTTAAGTCTAAGATATTTTCTTGATAAGTATAATGAATATTTTGTTTATCAAAAATATCATAAAATACATTTAATGGCCTTTGGCCTAAACGGCCTTCACCACGCAAATGAACCTTAGCATGATGAACTAAAGAGACTGGTATCATAAATCTTAAGGTTGAGCCACTTTCAAAGCAATTGATTTCATATTCATTGTTTGTATAAGTAGTTGATCCATCAATAATTAATGAATCCTCTTTTTCAATAATCGTTGTTCCTAATGCTTTCATGGCTGATATTGTCGCTATAATATCTTTAGAATATTCAACATTAGTAATAGTGCTTTTCCCTTTAGCTAAGGAAGCACATATAATGGCACGATGAGCCATACTTTTAGAAGGTGGTACAGTAACAGTACCACTTAATTTATGCGGTGTTATAACGATAGCCATTTAGATAACCTCCACTTCATCAATGAATGATAAATCACTTGGATAAACCTCATATTGACCAATTTCTTTTAATAAAACATAATTCAGTTTAGAATGAATATTTTTCTTATCTAAAGACATAGCTTTTTTAAGATCAGCTGTTGATACATTGGCAACACATGGCAAATGATACAAAGTAACAACCTTCTTGATTTGTTCACTTGTTCCTATCTTTGTTAGACCTTTCATCTGAGCAATACGGGTTATTTGTACCATGCCAATACTAACTACTTCACCATGAGAATACTTTTCATAATGATAATATTGTTCCAAAGCATGGCCTAAAGTATGACCAAAATTAAGTGATAAACGATCACCAAAGTCAAACAAATCTCTTTCCACTACTATACGTTTTAAATCAACACAGCGATATATAATTTCATCTATATCATTATATAAATCCTGAAACGAAGCATAGCCAGCTAAACGATTAAACAAATCCTTATCAAATATACAGCCATACTTAATTACTTCACCCATCCCATCATTGATAAATCTTTCCTCTAATGTCTTTAATGTTAAAGGATCAATAAGAACCATGGTCGGATGCTTAAAAGCTCCAATTAAATTTTTCCCTTCATTTAGATCTACTGCAACCTTTCCCCCTACGCTAGAATCTACCTGGGCTAATAGTGATGTTGGAATTTGTACAAACTGAACACCTCTTAAATAAGTACTCGCAACAAAACCAGCCAAATCACCAATAACCCCACCACCTAACGCAATAATCAAATCAGTTCGCGTTAAATGGAAATCCAATATTTGACTATAGATACTAGGTAAAATATCAAATCTTTTAGATTGTTCCCCATGGGGAACAATCACATGATTGACTTTATATTTTTGTTTCAATTGATTTTCTATTTTATCCCCATAAAAATGGAATACTTGATCATCAGATATAATCATGATCTTTTCACCTTGATAAACAGGTTCAATATAAGCATTGATCTGATCCAATATACCCTGTTGAATATAAATAGGATAACTATCCTTGCCTAAATTCACTGTCATTTCCATGATTATCACCCCTAATATTTTATAATTCTTTACCTACAACTTCAGCAATACCTGCTAATTGTTGCAATAATTCGGCATATTTA
>JAJQEL010000092.1 GCA_021201655.1 Erysipelotrichaceae bacterium
TTAGTCTTAAAGTATGAACTGCCATTGAAATACCTCCCAACATTTTTTATATCTAAATATATTATAGCAAATATATACATTAATTTAAATACAGATTTGGGAATTTCATATTTAATTTAAAAAACATGCCAATTCATCCCGCTACTGAAGTAGCAGGCTTTCTTGGCGCTTTTTTAAGTAAATAAAAAAGCAACCATCGGTTGCTTGACTATTATTTACTTGTATTTTAGGAAAACATAAAAAATCCTCCTACTATTTATATACGCACGAAATTTCAAAATATGAAAATATTAATTCTGTACACTATGATGAAAAGTAGGTGAAGTATCATCTATTGTTTTAAATTCATAACCTCTTTCAATCAATTCATCTAAAATATCTGGTAATGCTTTAACAGTATTATCTTGTGTACCACTATCATGCATCAAAAACATAATATCCTCTTTACCATCAATTTCTTCTAAGGCTTTATCAATTAATCCATCCACTGTTTTAATCCCTTCACCATCACCATTAATACTTGTCCAATCATAATATTGATAACCTAAATCTATTACTTTCTTTGTTAGAACACTCATTATACCAACATTATATTTTTTAGACACCAGATTACTAGAGCCACCAGGAAAACGTATATATTTTGTATATATACCTGTTTGTTCATATACCACTTCTTTGATTTTGTTAAGATCACTTAAATAGTTTTTGACAGAGGTATAAATATATTCATAATCATGAGTATAAGAATGTAATCCTATGACATGGCCTCTATTATAGGCTTCTTTAATATAGCTAAAATAATCTGGTGCAGTTCCTGTTACAAAGAAGGTAGCTTTAATATTGTATTCATCTAAGATATCTAATATTTCTTTGGTATTTGATGATGGGCCATCATCAAATGTCAAATAACAAGTTTTCTTGCCATCTTTTGTTGCTTCTCTATTATCATAAGGACTTAATATTTCAATTTCTCTACTATAGGTTTCTTCATTACCATATTTATCTACAACATGATAATAGATGGTATATTCACCTATTTTTTTAAGATTCAATGAAGAATCATCAATCGTATAAGTAGGATGATCATCATGATCATCTTGTATTGTGACACCTTCTTTTAAATCTATTTTGTCACCTAATAATAGGGTTAATTTATCAATATCACTTAAGGTTGGTGGGGATGTATCACTTTCTTCAACTTTAACATAAGCTATTTTTTCAGTGATATTGTTGTAGCTATCTTCAACAATAATGTGTACCTCATAAGTTTTTATTTCATTAAAGATATAATCTTCTTTAAAGTAAACAGTAGTGGCTGATTCATCTTGAATTTGTGTGACAAGATCACGTGGATCTAAGGTTTCATTACGTAATATCACCTGATCAATTGTTTCAAATTCTGGTGAAACGATATCATCAATGTATACTTTTAATGAAAATGTATATTGATGATATCGATAATATATCATATATTCTCCTAATTCTTTATTATTGACTTGATTATCTATGATGAGTTCTTCAATATCGATATGGGATAATGATTCAATATAATCATACGGTTCAATAGTATCATATAAGGATAAATGCATTTCATCTTGGATAAAGTGAATACGTGGTTGTTGGGATATAAAATAGATCAATAATAATCCAAAGAAAATTGATAAAGAAAAAAAAGACTTTTTTCATATGTATCACCAAGATACTATATGAAAAAAGTCTTTTTATATGTTAAAGTATTCTTTAATTATTTCTTTTTCACTAAATGGTAATGGTTCATCATCTATAATTTGATAAGTTTCATGACCCTTACCTAAGCATAATATAACATCATCTTTTTGAGCAATACTTAATGCATAATGCAGAGCTTCCTGACGATCTTCAATGATGATATAATCGCCCCCAAGACGCTTGATACCAGTAACAATATCATTGCATATATCACTGATATTTTCACCTCTAGGATTATCAGCCGTTAAAATAGAATAAGCATGATATTTGGCTACTACTTCACCAACATCATAACGTCGCTTTTTATCACGCTTTCCTCCTGCCCCATAAACACAAATAAGACGATGTGGATGATAAGCACTAATTGTAAACAAGATACTATCAAATGATAAAGCATTATGGGCATAATCAATAATGACTGTATATGGTTGATGAACAGGTACTATTTCTACTCTACCAGGGACTCTTACTTGTTTTAAAGCTTGTTTAATATAAGGAATATCAATAGATAACTGTTGACATATCATAATAGCGACTAAAGAATTATATACACTGAATTCTCCTGGAATATCTGTTTCAAAAGCATCATGAATGATTCCTTTTGTTTTAAATGAAACACCTAAAGATCCTTCACCTTTAGATAAATGGATATCATAACCTTGAAGATTACTATCCTGATGAATGGAATAAGTTAATATATCACATTTAGCATGATCTATCATATCTAAATAATGTTCATCATCTTTATTGAAAATACCAACTTTACACATTTGAAAGAGCATTTTCTTGCAGCTCATATAATGGTTAAAATCTTTATGTTCATTTTTACCAATATGATCTGGCGAAAGATTCGTAAAAATACCATAATCAAAATCAATCCCCGTTACACGATGAAGCATCAAACCTTGAGAAGAAACTTCCATAACACAATATTCACAACCACTTTCAACCATTTCATGCATAAGTCTTTGCAGTTCAAATGATTCAGGTGTCGTGTTTTTGGTTTCATGAAACACACCATTAACAATGGAACCAATAGTACCAATAATACCTACTTTTTTATGGGCTTGTGTTAAAATCGATTCTAACATATAGGAAGTAGTTGTTTTGCCTTTAGTGCCTGTTATACCAATAACTGTCATTTTACGACTTGGATGATCAAAGAAAGCACATGAAAGCAAAGCTAAAGTAATACGGGCATCTTCAACTTTTATATAAGTTATACCCTCATGATAATTCACTTCTTTTTCTACAACTATAACCTTAGCTCCTTTATCAATAACATTATCAATAAAATCATGACCATCAGCATTGGCTCCTGGTATGCATACAAATAAGCTATTGTTGATAACTTTTCTAGAATCATAATCTATTTGACTAACTTCTGTATTTAAATCACCTTGAATCAAAGTATAATTTATTTCTGTTAATAATTTTTCTAATGTCATCATTTCTCACCGTCGTTATTATAATCTAAAATACAACCAATGAAAAGAAAAACTTAAAGATGTTCTATCTTTAAGTCACCATGTTTAATCAGTTTTAAATGATAAAGCAATTGCGAAACCATAAAACAAACAACAATCGGTACAGCTATATTAATAAGTAATATAGCAGGCATATAAACAGCATTATTATATGCAATTGTATCAACTATTCCTTGAAATACCATCATTCCATAACTAGCAGTCGTTGGTGCTTCAATCATAAATATACAACCTGTTAAAATACCCGAAATAGCACTTGATAGCATTAGTGGTATAAGGATAATAGGTTTTTTAATAATATTTATAAATCCTAGTATTGGTGTACCAATAAGAATAGCCAAAGTGTCACTCATATGATTATCTTTTAACCCCATAATAACTAAACCTATCGTATAACTACAAACACCTGATAAAGCAATACCACAAACAACACTATTAACATTCATTAATGCACAAATACTTACACCACCAATAGGACTACTTACTAAGAACCCCATAATAATGGCAATTATCATACTTATAACAATTCTCATTATTAATGAATCACTATTCATTTGTATATTAAAATAATTTCCTAGATAATTCATAAATGTATTGATATAAGGATTAAAAATATATGAGATCAATAAGGAAATAATAACTGCTAATAAGGGTTTTAACCAAATATCAAAATAGGTATCAATGAATTGCAATAATTCGGCAGGTAATAATATAGCTAAATATATAATAATAAGATAAGAACTAAAATAAGAAGCAATACCACCACTTAAAATCATACACAATGTATTGAAACCATTAGCTTTCGTAGCCATTGCTATACCTACAGCAATTCCAACACCCATCAATGATTGCATATAACTTCCTATTGTGGATAATATATCTATATGAATATATGATGATATTAATATAACCAATGTTCCTAAACCATAACTTATAAAATAACCATATGCTAAACCATGCAATGATTGAATAATGACATTATTTGTTTTCTTCATTGTCTTTTACCTGACTTTTAGGTTTGTCATCAATAATGAGTGGGAATGCATTGAAAATATGACGATCTGAATAACCTGTACGTTGGACATATTTTTGATAAAGAGTATCATTTTCCTGACGAATAGTTTCTAATAATTCAGAGAAATCTTTTTGTCTTTCTTCTCTGTCCAAACGCATTTTGACACGATATTCTTCAATGATTTCAATGGTTTCATCCAATCTTTCATCTAAGTGTGCTAAAGCAATCAGAGTTGTTACTAAATCACTTATAAAAATAGTTGTTAATGCGGTAGAAACAATAACCAAAGGAATGAGTTGATATTGTAATAACTTAGTAAATAAATAAGGTTGAACATATTTCACACATGCAACACTAAATATGCCAAAAGCGACAAAGCCTTCTAAACAAACTCTACCATTAACATTAAAAGCTCGATCACTATAATCCCACCATCTACGATGATACAAAGCTTCCATACCCCATGAAGTGATATATTCAATGACACAGGCGACAAAACCACCTTCTATAAATATAGATAAATAACTTTCTCTAGCCGAAAACAAAAGGAACACTGTAACAGCACCAACACCATAAATAGGTACAACTGGGCCATTAAGGAATCCACTATTTTTGATTTTTCTTTTTTCAGCAATTGGCATAATCAGTGATTCCCAAATCCAACCTGCAAAGCCATATATATAAAATGAAATAATAATTGCACATATATATTCTTCCATAAAGCCTCCTTAAAAACAAAAAACGTTACAACCTGTAACGCAAACTTCCAATGGTGGAACTTAGCGGGATCGAACCGCTGACCTCCTGCGTGCAAAGCAGGCGCTCTCCCAGCTGAGCTAAAGCCCCATAAAATTATATGGTGGGCCTGAATGGACTTGAACCATCGACCTCACCCTTATCAGGGGTGCGCTCTAACCGGAACTGAGCTACAGGCCCATATAATATAACAGTAATTAATGGTGGGCCTGAATGGACTTGAACCATCGACCTCACCCTTATCAGGGGTGCGCTCTAACCGGAACTGAGCTACAGGCCCATTAATGACTGCTTATACATATTAGCATAACTCCATTTTTTCGTCAACACTTTTTTACTTTTTTCAAAAGAAAAAGATGGTATCTTTTTTATAAGATTCCATCTTTCTTAATACATATTAACGAATTGAATCATTAATTTAAACCAAGTATTTATATGATTATCATCCTGTGCCAAAGCCAAACCGTGTTGACCACCATGAAAAATATGTAATTCAAAAGGGATTTGTGCTACTGATAACTTTAATGCATAATTGATACTTTGATTGCAGTCTACTATATCATCAATAGTTGTATGCCATATAAATGTTGGAATATGAGTAATATGGTTTATTGGTGATAAATATTTCAGCTGATCATCTGTAACAACACGATTGGTACAAATGCTTTTTTTCATCATATCATATAATCGAATATAATTTATATTATCAGAATACAAATTAGTTAAATCAAACACACTATAACAAAATACTACGGTTTTTAATATAATTGTTGACTTTCTTTTAAAATATGGATATGTATAATAGTTTGCAAGCAAGTGCCCTCCTGCTGAAAATCCAATACCAAATATTTGATGAATATCAATATTCATATCAATAGCATGTTTTTCAATATAACATAATGTTTCATCTAATTGTTGTAAAGGTAAAGGATATGTACAATTACCAACACTATATTTTATAACAATAGATTGAATATGATATTTAAGAAATTCTAAAGCAATAGGTTGAGCTTCTGCTTCACTTATCATAAGATAAGCACCACCCGGTAATATAATAGCTGTTGGAACTTGTTTATCTAATGGATAAAAGTCGATAGTAAATTCATTAATTTTTATTGTTTTCATTCTATCATAACCATAGCAATAACATAATGGGATTCATGAGATATAGATATAAAAACATTTTGAATAGATAAGTTATTTATAAATAAGGAATCTAAATTGACATATGGTCTGCCATCTAAATGATTAAGAATTTCAATTTTTCTAAAATCTATTATTTGATTGAGATGCAAGGTTGATAAAGCTTTGAATGTAGCCTCTTTTCCTGCAAATCTTGAAGCTAGATATTCACATTGATTGTCTTTAGTTTCTGAAATATTGATTTCACTTTGTGTAAATGTGTGATTTAAAAATGCATTATCTTTTAATGATAATAATCTTTTTACCTCATTAACATCACACATGTCTACACCTATACCTCTAATCATAATAATCTCCTAAAAATCAAAATGTGTCCAAACAGGTTTGCCTGTATATTGTTTTAATTCTTCTTCACCATTTAAAACACGAATAGCTCCTGAAGCCATAGCTTCCATTTCAAATTCTCCAGGATAAGCATAAACTGGTGCAATAAAGCCACATGTTTGTGATATTTGATTAACAAGATCTTCACTATATACTAAGCCACCACCAAGTAAAATAGCATCTACATCACCATGTAAAACTGCAGCCATAGACCCAATCCATTTCTCAATTTGATAAATCATACTATTCCAAACCATTTTTGCATATTGATCTCCATTATTCGCACGTTTAGTTAGTTCAATAGCATCTGAAACACCTGTCAAATCAGTTAAGCCACCAGTTCTAGTGCAGTATTTCTTTAAATCTTTTGGGGATAAATTTTTCTTTTCCATCAAAGAAATAAGATTAACCACTGATATGCTACCACATCTTGTAGGTGCTATTGGTCCTTCGCCACCAACAATATCATTACCATCTATCATTTTACCATGTTTATGCGCAGAAATAGAAATACCACCACCAATATGACATACAATATAATTACACTCTTCATATTTCTTTTTCATGATATTTTTACTATGTTGAATGGCAGTTTCTTTTAAATTAAGAGCATGTAAATGAATAATGCGATATTCATCTTTAATACCTGTCATTCTTGCTAAATCCTGAAGTTCATCAACATCAGGAGGATTAACAACCATAGCTTTAGCATGATATTTTTTTGAAAATTCATCAGCTATCAATGAACCTAAATTAGCAGGATGCACAACACCATTAATACATTTACTTGCATGTTCCACCAACAAATCACTAACTTCATAGGTGCCACCTTCCATAGCTACAAGACCGCCACCTCTACCAACAAAAACATCTACATCATCTAATGATATATTATTTTCAGTCAATAAATCTAAAATAGCATCACGACGATATGGTAATTGATCAATGAGAGTTTCAAATTGGACTAGTTTTTCATCTTCATGGATAACTTTTTTAGTAAATAGACATTCTTCGTTTTCAAACAATGCTACTTTGGTTGAAGTTGATCCTGGATTAATGGTAAAAATTTTATATATCTTCATCTTTATCCACTCGCCCTTACAGCACTAATAATGATATTACCCTTAATTTCGGAAACAGGTGCTCCTCTAGAACAATCACAGATAACTTTATTAAATCCCTGTAACATTGGACCATAAGCATCAGCACCTGTTAATTGTTGAATGATTTTCACACTGATGTTTCCCACATTCAAATCAGGCCAAATCAATATATTAGCTTTTCCAGCCACTTGACTATCACCCGTTACTTTCTTTTGCGCCACCTCTAAAGAAATAGCACTATCAAATTGATATTCACCTTCAATAGCTAAATCTGGTCTTAATTCATTAGCTATTTTCACAGCCTCTCTGACTTTATCAACCAATTCCCCTTGACCACTACCTAAAGTCGAATAAGAAAGCATCGCACAACGAGGTTGCCAGTCTAATAAGACTTTGACTTCCTCACATGCTCCAATCGCAATATTTGCTAATTGCTTAGAAGTAGGATTGGTACAAACAGCACTATCACCAAAAACAATCAATTCTCCTTCACTACCCTTGAATCCTGGAATTTGACACAAGGCAATACTAGAAATTGTATCGACGCCTTCTTTTAAACCAATAATCATTTGTCCTGCCAATAGTACATCACCTGTAGGATTATCTATACCTGCAAAAGTCACTGCTACTTCATCAACTGCTTCCATTGTCATAGCATAATATAATGGATTTTCCATACGTCTACTTAATGCTTTTTCTTTTAAAAATGTTCCTTCTTTGTGGACATATTTATCTATAATATTATTTTTATAAATTTCATCATTTAAATCTATAATTTCAAAAACATCTAAGTCATATTCTCTTTCAATGCATAATTTTTTAATTTTATCGCCATTGCCTATGAGTACAGGAAGGATGTAACCATCCTTACCTGTTTCATAAGCAGCTTGTAGCATTTTTTGATTTTCTGCTTCAGGAAACGCCACTTTTTGTGGATTAGCCTTAGCTTTCGCATATATATTATCTAATACACTCATTTTCATTTCCTATAAGAGTTCTTCAACCTTATCAACCAATTCATTAATATCCTTGCAGCTTGCTGCTGTAGGCAAATCCACTAAAACATCTAATTCATTTTCAATGAGAGATACTAATCCAACCATTAAAATAGATGCACCACCTAAATCATCTTTAAAAGAAGTTTCTAAAGATAATTCGCTTACACTCTTTTTATATGTTATACTAACACATTCTAATACTTTTTCTGCACATTCGTTTCTATCCATATTATTCTCCTTCATCCAATTCAAAAATAACAGTTTTAACTTCGCCTCTTTGAATAATTTTAGCATGAACATCAACTGGTAACTTGGCCATTAATTCATCTCTATTTTTCTTTGATACACCTTGAACCATTGCATTAACTCCTGCACCTTCTTCAATTTCAACAGTTGCGAAACAATAAGGCATGAGATCATTATTCTCAGGTCTAGTAGATAATACAGCAGGCATTATTAAGGAAGTCATTTTCGCTTTACCACTTATTTCTACCCATTCAGTATCAGCACATCCACACGTATTACAAGCATAAACAGGAGGGAATTCAATAGCTCCACATCTTTTACATTTACGTCCTAAAAGTTTTCCTTCTTCAAGACCATCGTAATATGTTTTAACGATTTTTTCTAATTTTACACTCATATTCTACCTCCTATAATTCCTTTGTTCTTAAAATAATGGCAGCAAGATTTTGTCCTCCACCAAATCCTCTTAACATCGTTGTCTTTGGTAATTTCTTGACTTGACGTTCTCCACATTCATTACGCATTTGCATAACTGCTTCATAAATATCAGCTAAACCACTAGCTGCATGAGCATGACCAAATGATGTTCTACCACCATTCGTATTAATAGGTTTATCACCATCATAAGCTGTTCTACCTTCACAAACATACTTCCAGCCTTCACCTTCAGATAAATAACCTGCAATTTCAGCGGCAATCAAATGAGATGTAATGATAAAATCATTGGCATAGAATAAATCAATTTCATCAGGTTTGACACCTGTTACTTCATAAACCTGTCTTATTGCTTCTTTTGTACCTTCAATTTCCAAATGAGGTGTATTTCCTTCTAAAGCAGAAGAACCAATACCTAATACTTCGATTGGAGTTACCTTTCCGTGTGTCAATTCTTCTACCATGTCAGTTGCACAAACGATAACAGCAGCAGCTCCGTCACATTTAAGTTCCATACCACCAACTCTTAAATAATCACCCATTTTAGGATTATAAGGGGAACGCATATAATCCATAACATCATCAAATCCAGCTTCTTTTGCAAGATCAGCATACTCTCTTCTTTCTAATGCTAATGGAGCCTTTGCGGCGTTACGGCGATTATTAATAGACATATGATTTAAAGTATCATCAATTTGTTGATCTGTTAAATGATATTTTAAGGCATAAGCTTGTGCAGCATCATCAAATACAATTGTAGAGCCTGTCATAAATTGACGTGTATAACAACGATCATAAATCCACTTTGTTGTTTCCAGGAATTTACCCATTTCTAGTTTTTCGCGTTTATATGGATGATTTTCAACACAGACACTATCGCCAAATTCTACGCATCCTGATAACATACAATTATACTTACCTGATGCCACTGCATTAACTGCTTGTTCCAAAGCTAAGTAACCTGTACAACAAGCTTCACTATGATGAATAGATCCTTTTCCTTTCATCCCAAACCAATTGGCTACCTGCATGTTTGGGGTAATGTAATTAGATGAATTTAATGGGCTTGCTTCACCATGAAAATAAAAATCAACATCTTTTGGTTCTATACCAGCATTTTCCATAGCTTTTAAAGCAGCATAGCCAAATAATTCTCCTTCAGTCAACCCGTTTGTTTCTTCATTATCCACAGTGTACATAAATGGTGTGCAGCCAACACCTATAATAGATACACTGCGTGAGTACTTATTTAATTTTGTTTGGTTCATAATGTTCTCCTTTCTTTTTTTATAACCGCTTACATTTTCTCATTGTTTATATTTTTTTAACAGTACATCTTAACTATAAACGTTTATAAAAAAATAGACAGTTTGTATTAAACTGTCTATTTTGGCCTATTTTCCAATATTTTTTTAATATATAATAAGGATAAGAAAGAATAATGCACATGAAAGATACGCGTAAAGCAATTCGAGGCGAATTACTAAAGCAAATGAAAAGTAAAAATGTTTATGCTATTAAAGTTACTCAAATAACAAAATCTCTTAATATTAGTAGAAGTACATTTTATCTTTATTATGATTCTATTTTCTCTGTATTACAGGAAATTGAAGATGATTTTTTTACTAATTTACAAGCGATTACCTCACAATATTTTACCTATCCACCCAACTCTCATTATCTTAATGAGCCTCATCCCGTTATGATGAAAATATTTAATTATTTAAAAGAAAACAAAGATACTGCTAAAGTCTTACTCGGCCCTTATGGTGATGCCAGATTCCAACTACGTTGTCATGATACTATTGCCAATGGCTTTTTTCCACCACAAATTTATTCATCAAATACTAAAGAAGAAGAATATGATCGTGTCTACATGATTTATGGTCATTTAGGGCTAGTGAATCATTGGATTAATCATGATTGCGATTATGATGTTGAAGAATTTACTATTTTATGTTTTCGTCAAATTTATAAGAACACATTTTAAAAGCAGGATTCCCTGCTTTTTAAAATAACTCTGTTGTATCATAATATTGATCATAACACATATCAAAGTTTTGATAATAATGTTCTTCTAATGGTATCCATGTTTGTTGAAATGAATCCAATGAGTTAGGATTTCTACTTAAAATACGTGCTATTTGTTTATCTTTGTCGACATCCAACAAGATTTTCAAATCCACTTTTTCATTTCTAAATAGATAGAAACTATATGAACCTTCAATAATCGTAATCGGTTTATAAGATATTTTTATAGCATCATTAAGCTGTTGATTTGTACATGAAAAGCTTTGATATATGTAATCTTGTTGATGCACTAAAGGTTGAATGATTTCTTTATGAAATCTAATCTTATCTATATTACCAGCTATTTCTTTTTTCCAGTTATCATTTCTTTTAGAAATTGGTAAATAGAAATCATCTATATGAATAATGTTACAATCAAGATTATCGGCTAATTGTGCTGCTAAAACTGTCTTACCTGATAAACATCTCCCATCAATGAGAATAATCATGGGTGCTGTTATGCTATGAAGAATATTGTCTATCATTTTTCAAAATGAGCAGCTACATCCTGTAAATAATCAATAATTGTTAAGTGTTGTGGACAAACACCTTCACATTGACCACATTGGATACATTCACTGGCTTTTCCAAATGTTTTAGTTAAATTAACATAGTATTCACCTTGAGGTGTCCAGCCTTTTGTTTCGACTTCTTGTAAATCTGCATTATATAATGAGAAATATTTAGGAATATTGATATTCATTGGACAACCTTCAGTACAATATGAGCAACCTGTACAAGGGAATGTAATATTAGCATTAATAGCTTCTATAGCTTCATCTATGAGTTTATATTCTTCTTCATTTAAAGGTTTAAAATCCTGCATATAAGAAGTATTATCCAACAATTGATCATAGTTACTCATACCGCTTAAAACAAGTTTCACATTATCTAAACTAGCTACAAAACGAATGGCCCAAGATGGTATAGAAGCATCGGGATTGTATGCTTTCATTTTTGCTTCCATAGCTTCAGGAATTTGAGCTAAGGTGCCACCTTTAACAGGTTCCATGACAATGACTGGTTTATGGTGTTGACAAGCTATTTCATAACATTTACGCGATTGAACACCTGCACTATCCCAGTCTAAATAATTAATTTGCAGTTGCACAAATTCAAACTCTGGATGCTCTGTTAAAATTTTATCCAATAATTCAGGTCCATCATGGAATGAAAAACCAATATGTTTAACTAAGCCTGAATCTTTCTTTTGTTGGATCCAGTTAAAACAGTCAAACTCATTATAAACTTCAATACTATGAGAATTGACATCATGTAATAAATAATAATCAAAATATTCTACGCCAGTTTTTCTTCTTTGCTCATTAAATATCTTATCACGATCTTCCATTGTTTCAATAAAACCACTATGTAACTTTGTAGTAAGTGTAAAACTATCTCTTGGATGTCTATCTACTAAACAAACTTTCACAGCTTCTTCACTCTTAAATCCACAATACATCCAAGCTGTATCAAAATATGTGAAACCTCTTTCTAAAAATGTATCTACCATTTTGTTCAATTCTTCAAAGTCAATATTGCCAGCTTCATTTTCATTCTGTAATGGTAAACGCATTAAGCCAAATCCTAATTTTTTAGACATACTTTTTTTCCTCCCTTATATTTTTTTGTTTTAACATATCAACGCTTATTTCTTTACTAATGATTTCTTCTATCTTTTTTTGATCATCAGCTTTGCATGTTACATTCATACGATAGGCAGGTTGATTATTTTTTGGATAAATAGGTGTTACAAATATATTGCAAGCTCCAGATGCAAACAATTTATCCATCATATAGTCAAACATAACACCTGTATAATCACCAATATTTGTTTCTATCACAATCATTTCATTACTGATACCTTGAATGTCCCCCATTACAGCTTTTAAAACATGAGGAATCTTTAATTCTTTCTTGCCGAAACCCCAACCTACATTATGAATCACCATAGCTGGTTGAGGAATAAATTTTTCTGCCAATTCACTAATGATAGCTGCTCCTGTAGGTGTTACTAATTCCGCTTCAATATTGATTTGACGACTCACTACATGACTATGGCTAAAAATTTCTACCGTAGTGGGAACTGGTACAGGTAATATGCCATAACGATAATTGATATAACCAAAGCCATCATTAACAATACTACTATAAATAACATCTGGTGATAAATAATCAATTAATATTGCCGTTCCCACAATATAAACAATTAAATCTATCGCCCCATCTTCATGAAAGCAGACATCATCTAATAATATTTTATGAACTTTACTTTCTGCTTGCGCAATTCTTAAAAAAATAGCTTTAGATATATCCTTAATATTATCATTGAAATCACTTTCATCTATTAACTGATTAATATCATTAAGATAACGATTTGGCTGTATAGTAGCTTCATCTATAATCACATCTATATCCAATCCGCTAATACCATTATCACTCTTTTCATTCACCATTATTTCATAACCTGAAATAGACAATTTTGATAATTCAGCAGCTAAAGATATATTTTGTTCACATAAATCCAATAAGGCACCAAGTATCATATCACCACTAATACCACAGGAACAATCAAGATATAATGCTTTCATGCTCATTCCTCCTTTTATTTATTTTAAAATGTTCTTCTTCATTCGTCAACAAAGAAAAATGATATCCTAATGAAGTGATTTTGTCAAGTAGACAATTTAAATAATTAAAATGATTTGCTATT
>JAJQEL010000112.1 GCA_021201655.1 Erysipelotrichaceae bacterium
TAGCAAATCATTTTAATTATTTAAATTGTCTACTTGACAAAATCACTTCATACAAGCCCATTTCTTTTTTCAATTTTTCTAATTCTTCATCAACTGATGCATCAACGCCATCATATTTAGATTCTAACTCAACTGCTTCATCAACTGGAGTTTCATTCAATTCTGCCATAGAATTAACTTCATCTAACATACGATCAGCTTTTTCTTCCATTCTTTCAAAAGCTCTCATAGAAGAATTAGCAGCATCCATTGATCCACTAATCTTATTAATCTTTTCTTGAGTCTTAGCAACTGCAACTTTAGCTTTAACATTCTTTCTTCTTTGTTCAAGAGTTTGAATATCTTTAGTTAATTTATCATGCATTTGTCTCATCTTTACTGCATTATCATGTGCAATATCATAAGACTTCTGTAAATCAATACCAGTATTTTGATATTCTTGTTTCTTTGCTAAGAAGACTTTCGCATCATCTTCATTGCCAGCTCTTAAAGCTTTTCTAGCAAGACCATCATACTTAGAAATATTAGCATCATTATCATCTAATAATCTCTTGCAACGTTTTTCTTCAGCCATAATACCAGCTGTTTCTTTTTTAACTTCTGCTAATTGTTCAGTCAATTGTCTCATGTATTCATCAATCATTTTAGCTGGATCTTCAGCTTTATCTAACAATGCATTAATATTAGCAGACATAATATCTTTAAATCTTGAAATAATTCCCATAATTGTTCTCCTTATTATTTATATTTTTCTTCTAGATCACTTAAATCTTCATTACCAAAAGTTTCCAAAGGTTTATCTAATATTTCTTTTGTATATTCTTCTCTTTCCTTATCTCTTTTGGCTTTAGCCTTAAACAAGGCATAAATCACAACAACCACTGCAACTACACCCACAACAATAATCGCAACTTTCGCAAAGTCCCAACCATTTGTAGGCGTACTCATAATTGAATCAGCTGTAGATGAGAATGTATTACTAATCATTTGTTCAATTGATAATGATGTATCATAATAGTAAGTATAGAAATATCCTTCAAAAATATTCAAAGCTTCATTATCCATGATTGTATCAGCACTATAACCCGCTAGATATCTAAACTCACCATCCATATCTTCGCTATCATTGTAACATGCAAAGTAAGCAAAGATAAAATGACCCTCATCACTAAACTTATCTTCATAAAGCTCTTCAAGATAATCATCAGCTGCAGTTGTATCAAATGTATTGCCGTTCCAATAATCATCAGAATAAGCAATAAATGCGATATAAGGTTGTACACCAGTTTGATTATAAAAATCTTCTAAACCTGTAATCATTTGATTAGGACTACGAATCCAACCTAAAGCATCTTGATACCAATCTGTCTTACTGACAACTCCTTCAAGTTTGGTACGTTCAGTCGTGTTTTCAGTAACACTGCTTGAATAACTTGAATTATAATTAGAATTATTAGCTGAGCCAATAAAGGCACTCATCGTACAACATACAATACTCAACATAACCAATATAATTATTATTGTTGATAATAAACCACTGCGTCTACGTCTACCTCCAGGTGGTGGGGGAGCTCCATAATATCTAGGTCCTCCAAAAAAGAACATACCTCCACCTCTAGGTCTAGGTCCAGGGTCACGTCTAGGCCCTCCACCAAAACTATTTCCAGGGCCGCTTGATCTGCCACCTCCGCCAGAAAATCCTCCTCCTGATGATCTGCCACCACCAGAGAATCCTCCAGAAGATCTGCCGCCACCAAAGCCGCCGCTGCTGTGGCCACCGCCACCGCCGCTACTTCTTCCCATATGTTCACCTCACTTACAATCATTATATCAGAAAAGAAGCTTTATTTTTATAAAAATATCAATTTCTCATAAAAATTAAACACTTCTTTACTTATATGAGTCTTTGGATATCTTTATGATGTTATTATATTAAAGAATTATGACTTTTATATGTACAAGTTAATTATTTCACAAAATATTATTTCTTTTTATATTGCATCAAATCTTTTTGGGTATACTGTAGATGTTTTTGTCTTTCAAATGCATCGGGGTATTGTTGATAGATTTCAATGATATGTCTTTTATCAATGACTTCTATATCTAACTGTTTAAAATAATTCATCATTTCTACAAAATCATTATCGTTAGTCACTAAAAACTGATAAGTTTTGTTATTACTCATTATATCCATTAAGATATTAAAATTAAATGTACCTAACATGCCTAGTTTGGCTTCTAAATCAAGGTTAATAGTTTGAATATCTTTTATATTGATATTCAATGAATTATTATACAGATTAACAAAATGAGTGGATGTTTCATCAATAATAAATTCATTTGCATTATCTGCTTTCTTTTTATCATAAGCCTTATCTTTAATATGAATATAAATAGTAGTTCTACCTTCATAGTTATAGACATCATTTTCAAATTGACTAATATTTGTCGTATTTTCAATTGTATCAATAGCATCTTCATCTATTTCCTTTAATAGACTATCTTGCATAGTTATGCATGAAATATTTTTATAGAAATCAACTTGTGAATCATGACCTTTGTTTACCACAGTTTTAATACTGCCATCATACAAATACATCATTTGATTGGCATAAGAGGCAATCATAGCATCATGGGTAATTAAAATAATGGATGTTCCTTGTTTATTTAATTCACTTAAAATAGATAATATTTTATGAGAATTGCGTGAGTCTAAATTCCCTGTTGGCTCATCACAGCATAATATCTTTGGATGGTTAATTAAAGCTCTGGCAATCGCGGCTCTTTGACATTCGCCACCACTACATTCATTTGGAAATTTATCAAGCAAATGTTCAATATCTAAGTGCTTTGCTAATTGTTTGACTTCATTAATGAGATCTTCACCCTTTGTTTCGGATAACATAGCAGGTGTCGCAATATTATCAAAGATAGATAAATAAGGAATCAAATTATGATTTTGAAAAACAAATCCTAAATATTGTGATCTAAATTCACTTTGACTCTTATAAGATACGATTTCATTCATAAATTTAATACTTCCAGAACTTACTGTATCCAATGTGGATAAACAATTCAATAATGTACTTTTGCCCGAACCAGATGGTCCCATAATTGATATAAAATCACCTTCATTTAATATAAAATTGACATTCTTTAAAGCATAATTATTGTGGCCTCTTTTTAAAAAGATATCTGGATCATATACTTTTGATATGTTATTCGCCTCGATTAAGATATTTGACATGACTTGTAACCTCCTTCAAATGTTGATTTTCATTTATAATCATATAAATAAGTACACTAATATTAATAATAATATATACTAATAATGAATAGATAACTGTTTGATAACTTATAAGATTCATGATATATAATTTATTCATCATTATACCTATAATAATAGATGGTATAACAATACATAGGATAAAGAATATCATATCTTTAATGCTGTTGATTTTTCTTTGTTTATTTTGATCATATCCTATAGCATTCATAGTAGCGACACTGGTATGGGTATTATTGATATAAATGGAAAATCTCAAGATATAACATAAACCAATCATTGTTGTAAACATGAAGAATGTTGGTAAAATGATTTCTGATATAAGTGGTTCATATGTACTTAATAGTATCAATATCGCAATTAGAGGCATCATACAGCTGTTCATTTCGATAAGCATAAGTAATATCTTAGATAGGTCCATAAATTTAGATAAACCATTCATTAATATAGGATGATTTAATAATTGTTTATGAAAACAATCATAGATGAAATTAATACCTCTAGCTGTTATTAGTCCTAAGCCTAATATCATAATGATACAATAAATAATTGTATTCATATTAATACTAGGTGCTTGAATAAATTGAATAAGACAAGCAATGGTAATAATAATTAATATAACCAAAAAGATAAATGATCCGATAGGATATTTTTTATTACCAACAATACTTGATAATTTAATTTGATATTTGGTGACTTCTTTATGATTAAGATATTGAGCTAAAGCGTTACTAAGATCATTGAATTGACTTGAACCAATAGCTAAAATGATTACTATAGTGCAAAGCAGAAAGAGAGCATGATAAGCTATTATCCTTAATAAATTGTAGTTAAAAGATGATAATAGTACATTCATAAATAATAAACCAATAGGGATACTGATAATCCATCCTATTAACAACAAGCCACCAAATTGAACCATCATATATTCAAATAATCTAATAGAAGATTGACCAACTAATAACAGAATAGAAAACTCCTGCTTTTGTGAATTAATAAAATAATTTGTGACAAAGACAATTAAAACAATACAAATAAAAATACCAATAAAAGTAATCGTTCTCATTAAGGGTAAAAAATCAATAGTATTACGCATATGCATCGTATCATAAGAATCATATATCGCTAGAAAGCACATTTCAAAGCTCAACAAGATAATTGATACTAATAGTAACATTAAAAATTTTTGTTTTTGATTTTTCATAACTTTAGTAATGAATGTTAACATACTATTTCACCTCGATATTATTAATAATTTATATTATAAAAATGTAATATAAATAGAAAATAAACATTATTATTTATGTACCATTTGAAAATGTTTAATTATTTTAAATAATTCTTCTTTACTTTCTTGTTTTCCATTTAAAACCCAATTTAAACATATTGAAGTAAGAGGTTCGTAAATGTAATTAATAAAATAGTTTGGATATGATCGAATGTAAGGATCATTTGTTTTATCAACTATGATTTGAGCAATTAAATCAATATTATTTTTTGTAAGATAGTTTAAAACATCCCACTGTTTTAAAGTTAGATAAAGATCTGACCATTTATCAAATGAATCAATCATGGTTTTAAAAAATTCATCACTATAGAAATAATTGATGTTGGTCATTTTGGGAATACATAATTCATTAAGCATGTTTAAATATAAATCAGAAAAGATAACATCTTTGTTTTGATAATGAGAATAAAATGTTTGTCTGGAAACATGTGCTTTTTGACATATTTCCGTAATGGTTATTTGATCATAAGGTTTATTTTTCAATAATGAAATAAAGGATTGTATAATTTTTTCTTTTGATTGTTTAGCTTCTTTTCGCATGATATCACACCCTTGACATAATTGTATCAAATGTCAAGGTAATGATAAAGTATATTTGTTAAAATTATAACAAGGAGGTTCTTATGAAAGATTATTTTAATTATAATGGAAAAATTTGTGTTGTAACAGGTGCATCAAGTGGTATGGGTAAAGCAACTTGTGAAGTATTAGTTGAATTAGGTGCGATTGTTTATGCTTTAGATATTCAACCTGTAGAAGTTGAAGGTATTAAAGAGTCTATTTATGTAGATTTAAGTGATAAAGATTCCATTGACGAAGCGTTTTCTAGAGTACCTAAAACAGTAGATAAATTCTTTGGTGTCGCAGGACTTAAAGGTGCTACTTTGGATTTTATGTATGTTGCTAAAATCAATCTGGTTGCAAACAAATATATTTGTGAGGAAATATTGGTTGATAGAATGAATGAAAATGGCGCAATTGCTATTGTTACTTCAGCTGTTGGTGTAAGCTGGGAAAAAGAAGGTAATTACAAATTTTATAAAACAGCTATAGAAGCAAAAGGATGGGATGAAACAATTCAAGCAATTGAAGCAACGGGAATGACAAGAAGTAATAATGGATTTGCTTATGTTTATACAAAACTAGCTACTAACTATTTAGTAGCACATTTACAAAAAACTTTTGGAGAAAAACATATTAGAGTCAATGCTTTAATGCCAGGAGATACAGCAACCAATTTTGGCAGTGAAGATAATGCGAAGGTTAATCCCGAGAAACCTAGTCCTTACGTAGGCTATGCAGGTAGAACTGCTACTTCTAATGAAATGGCATATCCACTCATATTTTTAAATAGTGATATGGCATCATTTGTATCTGGAACGTATATTTTTGCGGATTATGGTTGTAGTTCAGAAATAATGGCAGATATAAAACCTAATTTAGTTGGTGAAAGTATTGAAGCCAATATCTTAAAAGCAATGAAGAGATAATGAAAAAGCGATATCAATCGATATCGCTTTGTTTTAGCTTAAGCATTCGTTAACCCATTCAATAAAGTTTGTAGTAGAATCACCTGTACGTTCGGCTGTTGTATGTCCTTGATTCCATACTGTTGCAAAATCAACACTTTCAACACTATCATATTGTTCTAAGGCTAAAGCTAAATTAGTTTCAACTGTTAAGGCTGTATCACCTTGGGTAATACCTGTTCTAATACGCCAATAAGTTGCTACAGTAGAAGTTTCATAACCATCATAGTAATCTGAGATATAATACATTGGATTATACATGTTTTGTCTATAATAAGTATCATTACCTAAACTATCTGTTTCATCTAAATCAGCTGTATAATCTTCAGCATATGATGAATCATAATCACTATAAGTACTATATTCTGACTCATTATCCGTTAATAAACTAGCCATTATAGAATCCCAGTGTAAAGCATCACTATCGTCATTACCAAAGACATAGTTTTCTGCTTGTGATAAATTCAAATCATCAAAAGCACCAACATCTTTAGAAGCACTCTTACAATGATTGACAAATGCTTCAATAGATGTAATAGAAATGCTGCTCGTACTAGAATCAAACGTTACCCATGTTTCATCACTATTCAATTCATCAACATAACTTTGCATATCACTTGTACTTGTATAATTATCTACTAAATAATTACTTAATGATTCTTCAATCACACTTAATAAATAATCATAATAAGTACCACTAGTATAAACACCATCACTAGATTCACTCAATGATAAAGTATTACCATCACTATCAATTAATCCTAAAGCATTAATATAACTTGCATAAGCTTCTGCCATATCATCTGATAAAGCACTTGTCCATGAATCATCAGATCTTGTACCGCTTGTAGAATATTGACCCATATTCCATTCATAAGCTTCATTGGCTGTATCTAATGAAGTAATAGGACACCAAGCCATAACACCTGCAATAGCATCAGAAATCTCATTGCCATCATCATCATACATCAATGCCCCAATAGATTCTAAGTAAGGAGTATATAATTCACTATCACCACTACTACCTAAAATCGTACTTTGAGCACCACCACCAGAACGTCCAAAAGCAAAGATAGAATCAGTATTACCTGGTAAATCATCACTGTTATAACGCAAATATCTTACAGCGGCTTTTAAATCTGTTACACCCCAAGGGGCTCCACCACTATAATCATCTCCATTATTTCGACCACGGCATCCTGCATAAACATAGATAAAACCAGCATCAGTATAATCAGATATACCACTTGAAGCATAACTTGTAGGCGCCGCCTGTGCAGAATAACCAGCGGTATTAACTGGCATAACAATCGGTGCTGTTAATGCTGTATAGCCTGAGACTGTGGCTGTTGTATTGATGGTACATGTATAAGTGCCATCACCATTATCTGTAGCATCCATATAAGCACCTGGAACATAAATACCCATAGATTCATATTCTACTGTATCAGGATCACTACAATAAACAATACCTATCTGATAGTAAATATCATTTGTTTCATCATAACTCCAATTTGTATTATCAATATGGAGATCATCAGTTGATGAATATTCGACAGTTGACGAAGTCGAAGTAGTTGAACTACTGCCTCCTAAAATAAACTGGTTCGTGCCATAAATAATACCTAAAGCTAAACCACTTGTCACAATCAAGCATCCTACAATATAAATAATAATAAGTCTAGTCTTATGGAATACCGGTTTCTTAAATCCCATACTCATAATTAAATAACCAGATGCATAAACTAAAGGAATACACCATAAAGCAATGTATGCCATATAAATGAGTGTTAAGCTAGAGCTTGTAGATGTTGTTTCCATAGTAGTATCATCACCAGCGCCTGCAAAACCACCATCAGCCATTTCTTCACTTGAGGAATCCGTTGAATCACTTGGTAAATCACCATCTGGTAATTCACTAGAATCAATATCCATATCTTCGTCGATATCAATTTCTCCATCAGTATCACTTGGCATTTCTCCACTAGGCATACCATCGCTAGAATCACTATCGCCAGGCATTTCACCACTTGGCATTTCCCCAGAAATATCCATACTATCACTGATAGTACTAGTACTTGTCAGGTTATTCTTAGCATGATAGACAGTTATTCCAATCATGAATAATGATAATACAATGACTAAAACCAATAATATATTCTTTATTGATCGTTTCATAATAAAGTTTCTCCTTTCTAATGGTAAGAATACGCTTGTTGCTTGTGTTGAATTTGTCAAAAATACGTAAAAATATGTGATTCATTTAAATTATCATAAAAATTAAGATAATCAGACTAAATGAGGATATGTTTTAACTTAATCTTAACAGATTTTATACAAAAGATTGATATTAACACTTATTAAAAAGATATAAACTATAGGTGTCTTGAAAGACAAGAGTATATATAAGGAAGGATTATAAAAAAATGAAAAAATTAGGAGCTTTATTATTAGCATTTGCATTAAGCTTTAGCTTAGTTGGATGTGGAAACAGTTCTTCTAGTGATGATGATTCTGCTAATACTGATATTAGTGGTACAGTAACTATGGATGGTTCAACATCTATGGAAGAATTAGTTAATGGATTAGCTGAAGCAATTACTGAAGTTTATCCAAACTTAACGATTGAACCACAATTTACTGGTTCAGGAACTGGTATTCAATCAGTTATTGATGGAAAAGTAGATATTGGAAACTCTTCAAGAGCTTTAAAGGATGAAGAATTAGCAGAAGGATTAGTAGAAAACATTGTTGCTTTAGATGGTATAGCTATTATTGTTAATTCTGAAAACACAGTTACTAACTTAACTACTGATCAAGTTATTGCTATTTATACTGGTGAAATTTCTAACTGGAGTGAAGTTGGTGGGCCAGATGAAGCTATCGTAGTTATTGGACGTGAAGCTTCTTCAGGAACTAGAGGTGCTTTTGAAGAAATCTTAGGTATTGAAGATGAATGTAATTATGCCCAGGAAATTAACTCAACTGGAGCTGTTGTTGCAGGTGTTCAATCTACAGCTGGTGCTATTGGTTATGTATCATTAGAAGCTATCAGCGATGCTACTGGTATTACAGCTGTTCAATTAGATAGTGTTGAATGTAATACAACAACTATTGCTGATGGATCATATACTTTACAAAGACCATTCGTTATGGCTACTAAAGGTGAAGTTAGTGAACAATCTGAAGCAGTTCAAGCAGTATTCACTTATTTAGAAAGTGATGCAGGTCAAGAATTAATTGAATCATTTGGTTTGGTTGTACCTACAGAATAACTATGAAGAAGGATCGTTAAGATCCTTTTTTTATGTAATCTTAAGATAATAAGAGCTTATATCTCCTCTTATTTTACATATTCTTAACAAACAATAAACGTAAGTTTGATATTATGTAAATTTAAAAAGATATAAGATATGGGTGTTAATTAGAGAGAATAAAAAGGAGTTAAAATATGGACAAAGAATTTATTTCGATTAAGAGTAATAGTAAAACAAAGTCCACGGTTGAGAAGATAGCAGCCATTATATTTACATGTTGTGCTGTTGTATCAATTGTTGCCGTTGTCTCTATTACTGCTTATATGTTGATTTCTGGAACGCCTGCCTTATTTGAAGTTGGTATTACAGAAGTGCTATTCTCTAATGTTTGGGCACCAACGGCAGCTGATCCGCAGTATGGTATCTTAAACATTATCCTGGTTTCTATTGTTGGTGTTTTTTGTGCTATTTTAATCGGCGTACCTATTGGCGTTTTAACAGCTGTAAACTTATCAGAAATAGCGGCACCAAATGTCAGAAAAATCTTAAAGACTGCCATTGAATTATTAGCAGGTATTCCGTCTGTTATTTATGGCTTGTTAGGTATTTTAATTATCTGTCCTACTATCTATAGTCTTGAAAAAATGATTTATGCTGGTTCTTCGACGCATCAATTTACAGGTGGTGCCAATCTATTATCGGCCATTATTGTTTTAGCAATTATGATTTTGCCAACGGTTATTAATATGACAGAAACATCACTGCAAAGTGTTCCTGATGATTTAAGAACAAGTTCACTTGCATTAGGAGCAAGCCAAATACAAACAATCTTCAGAGTTGTTTTACCAGCAGCTAAAAATGGTATTATGTCAGCAATCGTCCTTGGTGTTGGTAGAGCTATCGGAGAAGCTATGGCTATTATGCTTGTATCTGGTAACTCTGTTAACGCCCCGGCCTTATTCAATTCAGTACGTTTCTTAACAACAGGTATCGTATCAGAAATGAGTTATGCTTCGGGAACGCATAGAGAAGTCTTATTTACGATTGGTTTGGTATTATTTGTCTTTATCATTATTATTAACATTGTCTTAACATTCTTAATCAAAGGAGGAGACAACAATGGAAAATAAAGTCAGTATTTATGATAAGCATACGAGAATAAGTGATAATGTTTTAGCATTCTTAGTACAATTCTGCAGTATTTTAGCAGTAGGTATACTTATCATTATTATTGGATATATTGTTATTAGAGGTGTACCAGCTTTTGATTTTAAATATTTAGTCAGTGTGAAAAGTACATTAAAGAAAACATTTGGTATTTTGCCAAATATTATCAATACGATTTATTTAATTGTTATTACATTATTGGTATCTTGTCCAATAAGTATTGGTGGAGCTATATATTTAAATGAATATGCAACAAATCAAAGATTTATACAAATTATCTCTTTTACAACTGAAATTTTAGCTGGTATCCCATCTATTATTTATGGTTTGTTTGGTATGTTATTCTTTGGTGAATTCTTAGGCTTAGGTTATTCTATCTTAACAGGTGCTCTAACGTTAGCTATTATGATTTTACCAATTATGTCAAGTAACACGCAAGTTGCCTTAAATGCAGTACCACCAAGCTATCGTGAAGCTGCTTTGGGTATTGGTGCTACAAAATGGTATATGATTAGAACAGTTTTACTTCCAAGTGCTATGCCTGGTATCTTAACAGGTATCATCTTATCAATGGGTCGTATTGTTGCTGAATCTGCAGCCTTATTATTCACAGCCGGATCAGTAGCTGCCCTACCTTCAAATTGGCTCACACATATATTCTCAAGTGGTGGATCATTGACAATTCAATTATACTTAGAAATGGAAAAAGCAAACTATGATTATGCATTCGTTATTGCATTAGTATTAATTGTGATTGTCTTAGTCTTAAATTATCTCGCAAAATGGATTACAAGAAAATTTGATGTAAACAAGGTGGATTAAAAAATGAGTAATAAAATTGAAACAACAAACTTAGATTTATACTATGGTGAAAAACATGCTTTAAAAGCTGTTAACCTTAATATTGTAGAACATGCTATTACAGCTTTTATCGGACCTTCAGGATGTGGTAAATCTACATATCTTAAAACTTTAAATCGTATGAATGATTATGTTGATGGTGTTAAAATTACAGGTCAAATCTTACTTGATGGTGAAGACATCTATGATGCTAAAGTTGATACAACTGTCTTACGTAAAAAAGTTGGTATGGTATTCCAACAACCAAACCCATTCCCAATGTCTATTTATGATAACATTGCTTATGGACCTAGAATTCATGGTATTAAAAATAAAAAGAAATTAGATGAAATTGTAGAAACAAGTTTAAAGAATGCAGCTTTATTTGATGAAGTCGCTGATCGTTTACACACTTCAGCATTAGGATTATCTGGTGGACAACAACAGCGTTTGTGTATTGCGAGATGCTTAGCAGTTGAACCAGATGTCATCTTATTAGATGAACCAACATCTGCATTAGACCCAATTTCTACATTAAAAATAGAAGAATTATTAATGGAATTAAAAGACCGTTATACAATATCTATTGTAACTCACAATATGCAACAGGCATCACGTATTGCTGACTATACAGCATTCTTCTTAGTAGGCGAAATGGTTGAATATGGTAAAACTGAAGATTTATTCTCATTCCCTAAAGATAAACGTACAGAAGATTATATTACTGGTAGATTTGGTTAATATTATTTGTAAAGTTTTGAATTTTAAAATATAATAGAGGAGTAAATAAAATGAGAAAAGTATTTGATCAGGAATTAGAAAAATTAAGTACTGATTTAGTGAAAATGTGTGGTTTGGCTGAAAATGCTATTGAAAATATGAATGAAGCTTTTAAAGACCAAAACAAGACATTAGCTAAAGAAGTTATAGAAAATGATCGTTTAATCAACGATATGGAACGTACAATTGAATCACGTGCATTCAATTTGACATTACGTCAACAACCTATAGCATCTGATTTAAGAAATATTACAACAGCTTTAAAGGTGGTTACTGACTTAGAAAGAATAGGTGATCAAGCTGCGGAAATATGTGAATTATTATTATATATGGATGGAGAACATGCCACTTATCGTACCGTAGAACATATTCCAACAATGGCTAAGAAAACAAGAATCATGGTACATGAAGCTATCGATGCTTTTATTAAACAAGATTTAACATCAGCTAAAATGGTTGTGAAAATGGATGATGAAGTGGATGAATTGTTTAATGAAGTTAAGATGGAAATAGTTGAAATCATGAAACAAAGTAATGATGATATAGATACATGTATCAGTTTCTTAATGATTGCTAAATACTTAGAAAAGATTGGCGATCATGCAGTGAATACATGTGAATGGCTTGAATTTCGAGAAACTGGAGCTGTCAACGATAAAAAAATTATTTAAGAGGTAAACAATGAACGAACGCATATTTGTCATAGAGGATGATGAAAACATTCAGGAAATAGTGAAGTTGTCCTTAGAATCTAATGGTTATCAAGTAACATTATTTGATAATGCTATTGATTCCTTAACTGCTATTAATGAAGATGCACCTGATTTAGCTATCTTTGATGTGATGTTACCACAAATGGATGGTATTACTGCTGTTAAAAAAATAAGAGAAACAAATACGCGTATGCCTATTCTTATTTTGAGTGCTAAAGATAGTGAATTAGATAAGATTCATGGTTTAGATAGTGGTAGTGATGATTATATGACAAAACCTTTTGGGGTTCTTGAATTATGTGCTCGTGTACGCACTCTACTTAGAAGAGTTCAACCTCAATCTAAAGTCATTAAAACAGCAACACTTTCCATTGATAAATCAACACATACTGTTGAATTTAAACATGAACCCCTAGAATTAACCCATAAGGAATATCAATTATTATTATATTTAATAGAAAATAAAGAACGTGTTGTGGAAAGAGATGAATTATTGAATAATATTTGGGGATATGATTTTATTGGTGAATCAAGAGCTTTAGATGTGCATATTCGCTCCCTTAGAAAGAAATTGAATGATGATGGTGATAAATATATTAAGACAATAAGATCAGTTGGTTATCGTTTTATTGAAAAGGATGAAGTCAATGACTAAATCTATTTTAAGATATTTTATTATTGTTCTTATTGTAACACTATTAAGTAGCTGTTTTATATCAGCTACTTTAATTTCAAATACACTTCTAGCAACCACCCAGCAGGAGATGCTTTATTCTATTAAATTAATAGATTATGCGATTGATTATGATTCACCTTTAGATGAGCAAATCGAAGAATTAAACCCTTTAGCTTATAAAGGAAATACAAGAATAAGTATTATAGATGAAGAAGGTAATGTGATTGCTGATACATATAGTGAAACAGTATCAGAAAACCACTATAATCGTGAAGAAGTTCAGGAAGCTTTAAGTACAGGTGAAGGCTATGCGACTAGAAAATCAGATACAACTGATGAAAAAATGCTCTATGTCGCTTACTATCATAATCATTATATTATTCGTTTATCTATGCCTTACAATGGTATCATTGATGAAATCCCATCACTCCTTCCTGCTTTTTCAATCAGTACTATTATGATATGATTCTCTAAAGTGAACAAAATAAATAATTAAAAGTTCACTAAG
>JAJQEL010000013.1 GCA_021201655.1 Erysipelotrichaceae bacterium
TGTTGTAGAAAAATATATTCGTAACCAGTATTCAAAGTAGTACGCATTCCTCTCCCGGTTAAAACCAGGAGAATCCTGCTTTATTTTTAATTGAACTTGTTGGTATTTATATTTGCGGTAACAGTTTTGTTCATGCTTCTGGTAGTGGATCTGGAACAACTGGTCGATATGCTGATCAGTGTGTTAAAACTGCATATCTCTCTGGTTATTGGCTTAATCATGTTTACAATTATCGCCGACTTTATTAAAGATTTGGAAAATCTAAATCTTTTTTATTGTTTCACGTGAAACAAAAAAAGCATATAATTATGCTTTCTTATGATATTCGTTATATATAATATTTTTAGAAACATTTCTAATTTTAGCTACTTCTTTAATAGCATCTTTCGTTGTCATACCTTTTTCAATATATTCATCAACATGTTCAATAATACTTTGTTCAAAATCCATGTTAATAACTTCATCATGACAACCTTCTACAACGATAACCATTTCACCTTTCATGTCATCTACAACTTCAATAATTTCTTCTATATTTCCACGATTAATTTCTTCATGTTTTTTTGTAAGTTCACGACATAATGCAATATGTCTATTACCCATTATTTCTAACATAAGAGATAAAGTCTTTTTAATACGATGAGGCGATTCATAAAATACAATGGTTTCTTTATAGGTTTTTAAAGAATCTAATTCTTTCTTTTTCTTTTTATCAGCGTGATCTAAAAATCCATAAAACAGAAATGGTTGAGGAGCAATGCCTGAAACAACCAAAGCATCTAAACATGCATTACATCCTGAAATTGGAATTACATTAAATCCTTCTTCAATAGTTTTAGTAACTAATTCATAACCTGGATCACTAATTGCTGGATACCCTGCATCACTCACTAATGCAACATTTTTACCTTCTTTTAAAATATTTATAATTTTAGGTATAGAAGTTGTAAGATTATGTTCATGATGAGAAATAAGTTTTGTATGAATATCAAAGTGATTGAGAATTTTTATAGTATTTCTAGTATCTTCTGCAGCTATATACGATACATTCTTTAATATATTTACAGCTCTATAAGTCATTTCATTCATATTACCAATGGGAGTAGCTACCAAATATAAAGATGGTAACTCATTTTCAAAACTTTTTTGTCTAATCATCTATTTTTTCTCCAAACATTTTTCTAACTTCTTTTGTATATTGTCCATTATCTTCATGAGCATATAAAGGTGCTTCTATTTTTAATCCATGGTTTCCTTTATACATACCTTCAATTAAAAAAATATGTGAATCTTTGCCAATTTTTGGATATACAAAACGTATACGTTTTGGCTCAATATCATATTTTTGCATCAAATTAATAATTTCTATCATACGATCTGGGCGATGCACCATAGATAATCTTCCTTTATTTTCTAATATCATTGATGCACATGCAATAATTTCTTCTAAATTTATTTTTATTTCATGTCTTGCAATCTGTAAGGATTCATTATCATTCATATGACTTTTTTCACCAACTTTAAAAAAAGGTGGGTTACATACAACAAGTTTCACTTTATGTTGATCTTTGCAATAATCTTTGATATCACTATGAATGATATGAATTTGATTTTCCAAATGATTGATTTCTACATTTCTAATAGCTAAATCAACAGCATCTTTTTGTATTTCGATACCAATAATTTTTTTATCAGTACGTTGACTTAATAATAAAGGAATAGCAGCATTATTTGTGCCAAAATCTATTATTTCATTAACATCTTTATTTATAGTACAAAAATTAGCTAATAAAACAGTATCCAAAGAAAAGTTAAACATATCTTTTCTTTGGATAATTTTCATATTTTCATATGCAAGTAAATAATTAATAACTTCTACGCTCATTTTTATGATGTGGCTCCTTATTATTAGGAACTTTTCTAATATCTTTTAATGAAACAAATGAAACATTGCCATCACATTCGATTTTAACAAGTTCACTTATAATATTTAGACCTGTCACTTTAGCCAATTTATCTTCATATTTAACTTTTGAACCGATTTTAGGAAATTTTCTTTTTTGTTGAGTATAATTATCATCCTCATATTTTAAACAGCATAATAATCTACCACAAGCACCAGATATTTTTTCAATATTTACTGCAAGCATTTGATTTTTAGCCATATTAATAGATATACCATCAAATTCACCTAAAAAAGATGAACAACATAACTGTAATCCACAAGAACCTAATCCTCCTACAATTCGGGATTTATCCCTTGGTCCAATTTGTCGAAGTTCAATACGACATTTAAAAATACTTGCCAATTCCTTTAATAATTCTCTAAAGTCAACACGAGCATCGGACGTATATGTAAAAATAACTTTTGAAGCATCCAAAGTATATTCGCAATTAACTAAATGCATATCTAAATCAAATTCTTTTATAATATCTTTACATATTTCAAAAGACTTTTCTGCTTTAGTTTGATTGAATAAATATAATTCTTTATCAGCACGATTAGCAATTCTAATAATTTTCTTAAGTTCTGTATCAAGATTAAATTCAGATAAATCTTTAAGATCTGTAACAATTTCACCTAACTCCAAGCCTCTAACTGTTTCAACCACAACCTTATCACCTTTTGATAAATCAAATCTAGATGAAAAATAATAAGACTTACCAACATGATTAAAACGTACCAAAGCTAATTTTTCTTCCATATATTTCTCCTTTCTCAAATATTAATCATCATACTATCCATTAACAACATAATATTTGCATTTGTACTTAATAAAAATTCTGTATCTAAAATAAGATTAATTTTATTTAAAATATTTTCCTCATCATCTTGTATTTTTTCATATAACGGCCTATATGATTCATAGGTAAGGGGGAGAAAATGTTTCACGTGAAACAAATCTCTTAATGATAATACTAACATATTTAAAAATAATTGAATAGTATTTTTATCTTTATATTTTTTTAATAAATGTGTTTCAACATTTATTATAAGATTATCTCTATAAAAATAAAGATCTTCTACAAAATGATATACTTCGGATTTTAAAGAATTAAATACATCAGAGTTAATATAATTTTGACATTCATCATAAGAATCAAATAATTCAATTAAAATATTGATATCATCATTAGAAAGATGATTGTTTTGTAATTGTTCTTTCAACAAGGTTTTAGATTGTGGTAATAATTGAATAACCTGACATCTAGATTGAATCGTAGGTAAAACACGATTTATGTTTTGACAAGTAAATATAGCATAGATTTCAGACTCAGGTTCTTCTAATATTTTTAATAAACTATTCATAGCTTCAACTGAGGAATTTTCTATATTTTCAAGCATATATATTTTAGCTCTTCCTTCAATAGAAGATTTATCAAAAGATTTTTGAATATATTCAATGTGACTCTTTTTTATAGATTCATCATTACCATTGTAACAAATAAAATCAGCATATTTGTATTCATCAATACGACGACAATCATTACATTCATTACAAGCTAATATATCGTTTTCACAAATAAGACTCTTAGCTATATACATAGCTGGTAAATGTGCGTTTTTACCAACTAATAAGAATGCATGAGGAATTTTATGAGATGAAAAGGTTTGTTCAAGTATTTTATATAGAATAGGTTGTTGAACTTGTAAATCTTCTTTATAACTCATAAATGTTTAATAACCTCATTATATACAGATTGATAAACTTCTTCGATAGAAAGACTGGCATCTATTTTAATAATACGTTCTGGAAATTTATCACAAATAGTCAAATAACCATCATAAACCTTTTGATGAAAATCTAATTTTTCTAAATCTAAACGATTTATTTCTCGATTTTTATTGCTATAAACACGTTGTAACCCCAATTCAGGTTTAATATCAAAAAATATAGTTAAATCAGGTAATATATTTTCTGTAGCAAATAAATTCATATTATAAACTTCATCTATTCCTAAACCTCTACCAATTCCCTGATAAACCAGAGAACTATCAACATAACGGTCACATATGACAACTTTATTTTCTTTCAAAGCAGGAATAACTTTTTCTACTAAATGTTGTCTACGACTACTTGCATATAATAATGCTTCTGTACGAGAATCCATCTTAGTGTTATTAACATCTACAATAATATCTCTAATTTGTTCAGCAATAGCAACACCACCTGGTTCTCTTGTTAAAACAACACTATATCCATCTTTTTCAAGTTTATCTCTTAAGAGATTTGCGATTGTAGTTTTTCCACTACCTTCTCCGCCTTCAAAAGTAATAAATTTACCTGACATCATGAGCACCTCGTTTCTTGTATATTATAATCAAAATGATGTGAAAGATAAAGAATTATTTTATAATATAAATTCTAAAATAATACACAATATAATTCCAAAAAAGTCAAAACATGATATCATAATAATATTAAAAATATTATAGTTTAAATATATATGCGTTATAGGTGAAAAATAATTAACTATAAAAATGATAATAATAGAAAACAAAATATGCATAAATGCATTCACAATAGTACGCAAAAAAATCACCTCATATAATATATGAAGTGATTTATATTTTCTTTCTGCCTTCTAAAGATTTTAATAAAGTTAATTCATCAGCATAGTCTAAATTACTGCCCATTGGTAATCCATTAGCGATTCGTGTTGTATTAACGTTTTCCTTGCTTAATAATTTAGCTAAATATAAAGCTGTTGTTTCTCCTTCCCTAGTAGGATTAGTAGCAATAATAACTTCTTTAACATCATCATTTAAACGATTAAATAAAGAACGAACATTTAAATCATCAATAGTTTTACCATCCATAATTGACATTGTACCATGTAAAACATGATATAGGCCATGATATTCTTTAAGTTTTTCCATTGCAAAAACATCTTTTGATGTTTCAACAACACAAATGATAGACTTATCACGAGATTCGTCTTTACATATATCACAAGTATCACCTTCACAAATATGACCACATATTTTACAATATTGAATGCTTTTTTTAAAATTTACGAGAGAATTAGATAATCTTTCAACATCTTCCTGATTCATATCCAAAACATGATAAGCTAATCTTTGAGCAGCTTTATTTCCAATACCAGGTAGCATTTTAAAACATTCAACCAATTCTTCAAAGCTTTGTGGATATTCCATTATAAGAACGCTGATACATCAACACCATTAGTAATCTTATTTAATGTATCTTCCTTTTCTTTACTAATTTTTGTGATCATGTGATTAATAGTAATAATTAATAGAGCTTCTATATCATCTTGATTATCATGGTTAAATTTATTTGTATCAATATGTAAATCTACAATTTCCAGATTACCTTTCATGGTACCAGTTATAATGTTTCCTTGTGATTCTATGTCAAATATTTGTTCATCAAATGCCTTTTTTGCTTTATTGACTTTTCTTTGCATTTGTTGGGCTTGTTGTAATAAATTATTAAAATTCATTATTTTTTCTCCTTGTATTCTGTTATATCTGAACCAAATAAATCAATTGCATAAGCATATGCTTCACTTATATCTTCATGATCTAAATCATGAGAATCAATATGTTTTAATGTTAATTCATGTGGTTCAGGTAATTTATTTTGTCTTTTTAATAATATAAATTGCTTACGCATATCTGCAAAAGCATCACTTTGAATAGCTACAAAACGATATTCATCACCTAAGATTTCTTTTAAAAATGCACTTAATTGTTTATAGTTTTTATAGTAATTAACAGCATTGACTGCAGGTTGATGTTCAAAAGAAATAACTAAACCACCCGGACAAGCTGCTACTGGTGTTCCATCACAAAGCATAGCAGCACTTTTAGCAGTATTAAGATTAGCTAAATAACGTTTAATAATAGGCCAACGTTCTTGTATATTTTCTAGAATGGAACGTTGTGCTTGTACTAATATATTCATAATATCATTAGTATCAACTATGATATCATCAGTGACTTGTTGTTCAATTTCATCTTTTTGTTCAAAATCAAAAGTTGGTATATCTTCATCAGTTATTTGCTCGATAGGTTCATCTGTATATTCTTCATGATTTTCTTCAGCTTGTATTGTTTGTATAACATCTTGCTGAGGGACAATTACTTTTTCAACTTCGACAACTTTTTCTTTTTTAACTTGATTACAAATTTTTAATATAGCTAATTCAAAATAAATAGAAGGATTAATTACTTTTGCATATTTTTCACTAGCATCCATTAATATATCAATCATCGAAAAAGCTTCTTCGCATGAAATATATGGAACTATAGAATCAAGATAGCTTTTAGATAAAACAAACAATATAGATTCGTCCTTTGTATTACGATAAATAATAATATCTTTTAATATATCTACTAAATCTAAGGTTAAATGTTTTATATCAATACCATTTGTTTTCATTTGATCTAATAATTGTAATGCTTGTTTCATATCTTTTGTAAGTAATACTTTAATAAGATCGATTTTCTTTTCTAAAGATATTAATCCATAAACTGCATTAACATCAGCTAATGTTAAATGTTGATCATTGTAAGCTACACATTGTTCTAAAATAGATAAAGCATCACGCATACCACCATCTGCTAATTTAGCAATTAATTCTAATGCATCATCATCACAGCTAAAGTTTTCTTTTTCAATAATGACTTTCATACGTTTCACAATATCTTGATTACTTAATTTAGTAAAATCAAATCTTTGACATCGTGAAATAATAGTTGGTAATATCTTATGAACTTCAGTTGTTGCCATAATAAATATAACATGTTCAGGTGGTTCTTCTAATGTTTTAAGTAAAGCATTAAATGCACCAGAAGTCATCATATGAACTTCATCAATAATATAAATTTTATATTTACTTTGCGTAGGAGCATAATTAATTTTATCTATTAAATCTCTAACTTCATCAACTCCATTATTACTAGCTGCATCTATTTCAATAACATCAGGATGCATACCTTGTGTAATTTGCTTACAATTTGAACATTCGTTACAAGGTTTATTATTTCCTGTACAATTAACAGCTTTTGCGAGTAATTTTGCAATTGTTGTCTTTCCTGTTCCTCTAGGACCACAAAAAAGATAAGCATGAGCTATCTTGTTTTCAGCAATTGCATGCTTTAATGTTGTTACAATATGTTCTTGTCCAGCTACATCATCAAATGTTTGAGGACGATAAACGCGATATAAAGCTTTATATGCCATATGAATCAACTCCCTGGACAATTATATCATAAAACAAAAAAAAAGGCATCAACGTGATGCCTTAAATTATTAATAATCTGAATTTCCAAAAGCTATATTTAACATTAATAAACATCATTGAAATTCAAATAATTATATCATATATTATTTTCTTTTACTTCTAAAATATTCTGAAACAATCATCGTACATTGTTTTTCTAATACACCACTTATAATTTCAGGATAATGATTAAATTGATGAGTCTTTAAATAAGTACTTAAGCCATCCCATCTTTGACTTTTAGCTCCATATACAACTTTACTGATTCTACTTTGAATAATAGCACCACTGCACATCATACAAGGTTCCAACGTTGTATACATAATACAATCATCCAAATGCCATCTATTAAAATATTCTGAAGCCTGTTGAATAGCTAAAATTTCCGCATGAGCAGTGGCATCTTGTAATCTTTCTTTTTGATTAAAAGCAGATGCAATAATTTCATCATGATAAACTATAATTACTCCTATAGGTACCTCATCTGCAAGCAATCCTTTTTTTGCTTCTTGTAAAGCTAAATTCATATATTTCTCATCATCCATAAATTTCTCCTAATATAAAAACCACTACACATGAACAGACATTCTTAATGCTGCTACCTTCCGATCCTGACATGGTTCGAAGCTGCCCATTGTAGTGGCAAGAATCATTATAACATAATTTTCTTATAAATCAATTATTTTTCTTCTAAGCTTTCTAAATATTCAATACATTTCAAATATTTTTCATTACGTTGATAATCAAAAGATGTAGGATGTTCCATTCTCGATAAATCACTATTATGCCTTAAATCAGCCAATTTAACTTTTCTAGCAATTTCATTTGAACCTATTTGTTTGATATATTCAAAATAATCAACATCTTTTTCATGAGTCAATAATTTTAATGGATCAATAACCTCACCTGGAAAATCTAAAGCCAACTGTTTAAAAGTCATATCAGTATCTTCAACAATATCATGTAACAAGGCAACTGTTACTGATATTTCATCATTTAATGTTTCAGCTACATGAAATGGATGAAAGACATAAGGAACTCCAGTTTTGTCAACTTGTTTCTTATGTTTTTCAAACATAAGTTTCATAGCTTTGATAGTCATAGATGTATATATCATATTATTTGATAATTGATTTTCCACCCATATAAGGTCTTAAGACTTCAGAAATATTAACTGAACCATCTTCGTTATAATTATTTTCCAGGAAAGCGATTAATGCTCTAGTACTTGCTAAAACTGTATTATTTAAAGTAGCTACATAATAAGTTCCTCTATCTCCTTTGGTACGAATACCTAAACGTCTTGCTTGCGCATCACCTAAAGTAGAACAAGATCCAACCTCAAAATATTTCTGTTGTCTTGGAGACCAAGCTTCAACATCACAAGATTTAACTTTTAAATCAGCTAAATCACCACTACAACATTCTAATGTTCTTACTGGTATATCCATACTTCTAAATAATTCAACAGTATAAGACCACATCTTATTGTACCATTCCATAGCATCTTCAGGTTTACATAAAACTATCATTTCCTGTTTTTCGAATTGATGTACTCTATAAATACCTCTTTCTTCAATACCATGAGCACCTACTTCTTTTCTAAAACATGGTGAATAAGAAGTCATAGTAATAGGCAAATCATCTTCATTAAGAATTTGATCTTTAAATTTACCAATCATAGAGTGTTCACTTGTACCAATCAAATACAAATCCTCTCCTTTAATCTTATACATCATATTATCCATTTCTTCAAAAGACATAACACCAGTTACAACATCACTTCTAATCATAAAAGGTGGAATACAATAAGTAAAACCTTTATCAATCATAAAATCTCTGGCATAAGATAACATAGCTGAAGATAATCTAGCTACATCTCCCATTAAATAATAGAATCCGTTACCACTTGTTCTACCACTTGCATCCTTATCTAAACCATTTAATTTAGTAATAATATCAGCATGATAAGGTATTTCATAATCTGGGACAAATGGATCACCAAATTTTTCAATTTCTACATTTTCTGTGTCATCTTTACCAATAGGGACACTATCATCAATAAAATTAGGAATTTTCATCATAACAGCTTTTAATTTAGGTGCTAAATCTGTTTCTTTTTCTTCTAATTCTTTTAAAGTATCAGCCATATTCTTCACTTGTTGTTTAATTTCTTCGGCTTCATCTTTTTTACCTTCACGCATTAATTTTCCTATATTTTTAGATAATTTATTTCTTTGGGCACGAAGTTCTGAAGCTTTCGTTAAGGCTTCTCTGTAATCTTTATCTAATTGAACGGCTTGATCTACTAAATCTAAACGATCATGCTGAAACTTCTTTTTCATATTTTCCTTTACAGCTTCAGGATTTTCTCTTAATTTTGCTATATCTATCATTTTTTCCTCCTATAAAAAAAGGTACCTTTAAAGGGACGAATAAATCGTGGTACTACCCTATTTCATATCCTAAGATATCTTTATGAGATAACGGTTCAACCGGAAGTGATTAGCTTCTCTTGTTGGTAGATTTCAATAGTTCCTTATCTTGATTTTCACCAGCCACCAAGTCTCTATGATAATTTCTTATTTACTTATCCAACGCTTAGATTTGACAAAATGATTATATCACATATTTTGATAACTTCAAGTTTATTTTTGCAAATACCAAGGTGTTAATTGAATAATTTCATTATATAAAATATGATGATTTAAAATATCTCTATCTATATGATAGTGTCCCATAAACCATGCTTTATATTCAATATTATCTTTAACATATTGTAAAAATGTTTGGATATTTTCATAACAGCTATCATAAATAGTCATATCATTACCTCTAAAACCTATATATTCACATAAATCAATAGGTGCATCATGACTAATAATAATATCAGCCTTATAGTTATGCTTTTCTAAATTATCAATGGCATGATTGACTTCATCATGTGTTGGTAATTCTCCTTGCCACCAGGAAATATGTTCCTTACGCCAAAAAACATCATGTGAAAAGGCCCCACCAAAAGTAAAGAAAGTATAATTTCCTATATTAAAATATTCTCCACGCATCAAATGATATATACTATCATTAATCTTATGAACTCGTCCACCATGCCAATAACTTACAGGATAACTACTTAATAATTCGTGATTTTCATGATTACCATCAACAAATAATGTAGTCCATGGCTTTTCATCCAACCAATGTTGCCACCATTTATCATGTTTAGTATTGTCTCCACCCCAAACTAAACCAAAATCCCCACATATAATAACATAATCATCTTTAGATAATGTTTTTCCCTCAGGAAAATTAGTTGTATTTAACTTTTGTATATCAATAGAACCATGAATATCCCCAGTAATAAATATTTGATTCATAATATCCCTACTTTCTTATTTATACTCTGTTTTTACAAATCTTTCTAATGCTGGTAACGAACGTATAACCTTTTCTGTATCAATACAATAAGCCATTCTAAAATAACCTTTCACTCCAAAAGCATCGCTAGGTACAAATATAAGATCATATTTTAAAGCTTTTTGACAAAATACATTAGCATCTTCTTCTAATGCTTTAGGAAAAATATAGAATGTTCCTCCTGGTCTTACAACTTCAAAACCTAATTCTACTAATTTATCATATATCAAATTCATATTTGTTTCATATACTGACATATCACAAGTTAAATCACAAACATCTTCAACACCTCTCATAATTAATGCAGAAGGATTATTATGACCTAAACCCCTTGATATTTGACCCATCATAGGAACTAAATATTCATTATCTTTAGCTTTTGGATTAACTGCTACATAACCAATTCTTTCACCTGGTAATGATAAAGATTTTGAATAACTATAACAAGTCAATGTATTATCATAATATTTTGCTACATAAGGTACTTTCTTGTTATCAAAAACTATTTCACGATAAGGTTCATCTGAAATAATAAATATTTCATGATTATATTCTTCTTGTTTTAATGTTAATATTTCAGCAAGTTTTATAATTGTTTCTTCACTATAAACAACTCCTGATGGATTATTAGGTGTATTAATGAGCACAGCAGATGTTTTTTCATTAATTAATTGTTCAAATTTATCGAAATTAATTTGGAAAGATAATGTATCTGCATCAACAACAACTAATTTTGCCCCAGTAGGAGCAGTATATAATTGATATTCTAAAAAATAAGGAGCAAAAGTAATAATTTCATCACCTGGTTTTGACACAGCACGAAGTGCATGAGCAATCGCACTAGCCGCTCCAGCTGTTGGAAATATATGTTCAGCTGTATAATTCATATCAAATCTTTGATCTAAAGATTTTGCAATTTTTTCTTTATATGAAGGTAATCCCAATGTAGGTGAATAACCATGTAATTGATTCGATGGTATAGTATTTAATACATTTATGGTATTTTGTGTATAGGCATCAGGTACAGGCTGAGAAGGATTACCTAAACTATAATCAAAAACATTTTCATACCCTATTTCTTTTGCGCGTTTTGTAGCATATTCAGAAAAACTTCTGATTGGTGATCTTGCATTTAACATATCTTTATATTGTTGATTTATCATATAAACCTCCTATAAACCATTTACTATAAATTCTGGTTTTTTATTTTTTAATATTTTATTTAAATTTGTATACATGATTATCTGTGATCTTTTAAAGAAACTATTTGTAATTCCACCAATATGCGGAGATAAGATAATTCGATTTTGATATTCATCAGGTAAATTAAGCAAAATATTATCTTTTAATACTGGTTCTGGTGATATAGTATCTAAACCAGCTCCTAATATTTCTTCATTAATAATTGCATCATATAATGCTTGATTATCTATTAATTCACCTCTTGCTGTATTAATAAGATAAGCTGTTTTTTTCATATTTTTTAAAAATACTTCATTAACCATACGTGTTGTTTTATCAGTAACTGGAGCATGTAATGATATAATATCACAAGTTTTAATAAGAGTATTAATATCATTATAAGTAATGCCTAATTTTTTTTCTAATTTTGTATTTCTTTTTATATCATTATAAACAATATCACATCCAAAAGCTTTTAATCGTTTAGCTGTAGCTTGTCCAATAGCACCTAATCCAATTAAACCCACTTTACAATCTCCTAATTCAACAATACCTTCATACATAAGACTCTCTTTCATTTCAATCTGCTTACCCGCTAACATTGTTTCATGAGCAACAATCACATTTCTTAAACATCCTAACATCAATAATATCACTTGTTCAGCAACAGCACTTTCATTAGCTCCACGACAATTACAAACATAAATACCCCTATCTTTGCATGCTTGTATATCAATTTTATCATATCCAACACCTTCAGATTGAACTAATTGAAGTTTAGGCATATAATCAATCACTTCTTTATCTAAATGTGACATTGGGTCAATAAATATAGCATCAATTAAAGGAGCAAAATCTAATATATCTTCATTTCTATAATTTCTTGATATATATCTAGTATTGATATTATTTATAAAAGCATAATTTGGTTTATATTTTTCATAACGATTTCTATTCCCAATAATTAATAAATTCATATACACATCTCCTCGTATTTAAACAATTATTTATATTGCCTTGGAAATAATTGTTTAATAATATATTCTTTATTATTATTTGATTATATCATACTTTCTTTTTAATATGTTAATTTTCTTTGAAAGTTGCTATAATATATTCGGAGATGATTATAATGCCTTTGAAATTAATCCATAATGATATATCACAAATGAAAACTGATGCTATTGTTAATGCAGCTAATGTTAATTTAAAACAAGGTAGTGGTGTTTGTGGTGCTATATTTGAAAAAGCAGGAACAAAACAAATGACTATTGTTTGTCAAAAATTGGCACCTATAAAAGTTGGTGAAGCTGTTATGACACCTGGTTTTCAATTACCAGCAAAATATGTTATCCATGCTGCTGGACCCATATACAAAGATGGACAACATCATGAAAAAGAATTATTAGAAAATACTTATCAAAATGCATTAAAATTAGCTATAAAAAATAATATTCATTCTATATCTTTTCCATTAATATCTGCAGGTATCTATGGATATCCAAAAAAAGAAGCTTTAGATATAGCCATTAATACTATCGCAAATTTTTTAAATGAATATGATTTAGATATTAATATTGTTATGTTAGATAAAGAAGCGGTACAATTAAGTGAAGATTTATATCATAATATTGAACATTATATTGATACTTATTATGAAGAAACTAGAGATAGATTATATGAAAGTAGATCTATTAATGTTTCACCACTTATGGCTAAACAAGAAAAAAATAATAAAATAAAAAATTGGTTTTTCGAAGAAAGTGATGATTCATACAATTCATTAGAAGAACTTATTCAAGAACAACATGAAACATTTTCAGAAATGTTGCTTAGATTAATAGATGAAAGAAATTTAACTGATGTTGAGGTCTATAAAAAAGCTAATATTGATAGAAAACTATTTTCAAAAATACGTAGTAACAAAGACTATCATCCTAAAAAATCAACAGTTGAAGTGATTTTGTCAAGTAGACAATTTAAATAATTAAAATGATTTGCTATTC